>JARBUP010000055.1 GCA_029239575.1 Bacillota bacterium | reverse complement strand
AATTTTATTTCTGATTTAAATAATATGAAAAAGCTTATTGAAAATAACAATACTGAAAATTTGAAATTGGAATTTATTAAAAGCAAAGAGCGAAAAAAATCATGGAATAATGAAATATCTGCAAAGGAGAATATATGACATCTATTAAAATAATACCAACAAAATTAAATGGAAAAATAACAGCACCACCGTCTAAAAGTTTGAGTCATAGAGCAATTATTTGTGCTTCTTTGTGTATGGATGGTGGAGAAAGCAAAGTAGATAATGTAATATTGTCAGAAGACATAAAAGCAACTATTGAGAGTATGAGAAATCTTGGTACCGAAATTAAAATAGTTGAAAATACAAACAAAACATATTGTTTATATATCAAAAGAAATAACAAATTAATTAAAGATACAACAATAGATTGTAGAGAATCTGGATCAACTTTGAGATTTTTAATACCTATTGCATTATCTCTCTCTGATAGCTGTACATTTACAGGCAAAGGAAAATTAGTCGAAAGACCTTTGGATATTTTTTATAAAATATTTAAAGAAAATAATATCCATTATGAAAACAATGATGGTAAGCTACCTTTATCGGTAAGTGGCAAACTAAAAGGCGGTATTTATGAATTATCAGGAAGCATAAGTTCACAGTTTATTTCAGGTCTTTTGTTTGCACTTCCATTACTTGAAAATGATTCAACTATTAAAATTACCGATAGACTACAATCAGTTGGTTATGTGGATTTAACTATTAATATGCTTAAACATTTTGGTGTAAATATTGTGAATCATGATTATAAAGAATTTAAAATTCAAGGTAGTTCAAACTATAAATCATCAAATTATTTTGTTGAAGGAGATTTTTCACAAGGTGCATTTTTCTTAACCTCACATTCTATTGGAAATAACATAGAATGTGATGGATTAAATGAAAATTCTCTGCAAGGTGACAAAGAAATTTTAGACATTATTAAACAATATGAAAAAAATGATAGTGATGAAATTGTTATAGATGCTTCACAAATCCCTGATTTAGTTCCTATATTAGCAGTCAATGCCAAAATTTATTAAAAGGCAATGCAATAGTTAACAGCCACAATGATCACAGAATTGCAATGTCATTAGCCATTGCAGCAACAAAATGCGAAAACGAAATAATACTACAAGACTATTTGTCAGTTAATAAATCATATCCAGAGTTTTGGAATGATTATAAATCATTAGGAGGTATTGTAAATGAGCTCGATTTGGGGAAATAAAATAAAATTAAGTATTTTTGGAGAATCCCACGGAGAAGCAATTGGAGTTGTCATAGATAATTTACCTCCAGGAATACAACTTGATTTGCAATATATTAATAAACAAATGATAAGGCGAGCTCCTGGGAAAAATAAATTATCCACTACAAGAAATGAAAGTGATTTACCTAAAATTATAAGCGGTTACTTCAACGGTAAAACAACAGGTGCTCCACTATGTGCAATTATATATAATGAAGATACGAGTTCAAAAGATTATAGCATATTAAAAGATAATATGCGACCTGGACACAGCGATTATCCTGCATATGTTAAATATCAGGCATGTAATGATTACAGAGGAGGTGGCCATTTTTCAGGAAGAATAACAGCTCCACTGCTATTTGCTGGTGCTATTGCAATGCAAATTCTGCAAAAATATAAAAACATTCATATTGGGAGCAGAATAAAATCAATTTATAATGTGGAAGATGATGCACAACTAAAAAATATAAATGAAAATTCTCTAAATAATTTAAAAAATATGGACTTTCCTGTTTTGACTTTAGAAAAGTCAGCGGAAATGCAAGCAGAAATCCTTAATGCTAAAGAAAATTTAGATTCAGTTGGAGGAATTGTAGAAAGCTTTATAATTAATTTAGAAGCAGGATATGGTGAGCCATTTTTCGATTCCGTAGAAAGTCGTTTATCCCAAATGATTTTTTCAATACCTTCAGTAAAAGGAATTGAATTTGGTGAAGGGTTTAATATTTCCAGTATGAAAGGTTCAACTGCAAATGATTCATATTATGTAGAAAACGAAAAAGTTTTAACTAAAAGCAATAATAATGGTGGAATAATTGGAGGTATTACGAACGGAATGCCGATAATTTTTAGAACAGCTATTAAACCAACTCCTTCTATTTCAAAATTACAAAATACAGTTAATATTTCAAATATGGAAAATTCTGAACTTCAAATAAAAGGAAGACATGACCCATGCATAGTACAAAGGGCATTGCCTGTTATAGAAGGTGCTGCTGCATTAACATTACTTGATTTAATATTAGAAAGAGAAGGAGAATTATTATGGAAAATTTAAAATTAAATTTAAGTGAAATAAGAGATAGTATCTCGGAAGTTGATGAAGAAATAGTTCAGCTTCTTGAGAAAAGATTTAACTTAACTTTAAAAGTTGGGCAATACAAAAAGAATAATAATATTCCCATATTTGATGATGAAAGAGAAAAAATCGTAATTGAAAAATGTATGGATATGCTTGAAGATAGTAAATTCGGAAATTATCTACAAAAAATTTATGAAGAAATCATGAACAATTGCAAAGAAATCCAGAAAAATGAAATATAAAGAGGTGACCTGATGAAAAAAAATAAAGTAATAATAGGTATGCCTGGAAGTGGAAAAAGTACTTTTGGGGATATGCTTTCAAAAAAACTATTCATGAATTTTATAGATATGGATTATTATATAGAACAGGATGAAAATAAAACGATACACGAAATGTTTGCTATCAGTGAAAATTGCTTTAGAGATGTTGAAACAAGATGTTCAAAAGATTTAAGTAAATTAAACTCCCATGTAATTGCAACTGGTGGAGGCATAGTAAAAAGAAAAGAAAATATTGATTATTTAAAAGAAAATTCGATAATAATTTTTATAAACAGGCCTATTGAGAATATTATTAAAGACATCGATATAGATTCACGTCCTCTTCTTACAGGTGAAAAAGAAAAAATTTATAACCTATATAATGAAAGAATTGATTTATATAAACAATACTGTGATATAGAAATTGAAAACACAGGAAAAATATCAGATACTTTAGATAAAATTATTGAACAATTGAAAATGGTTGATGAAATTTAAGTAAAGAAGGCTGAAATTGAGATTTTCAGCCTTTTATATTATTTATAAAATTTATTTTATTTTGAATAATCGTAGAACCCTTTACCTGTTTTTCTTCCAAGTAAATTAGCACGAACCATTTTTTTCAAAAGTGGATGAGGTCTATATTTAGAATCACCAAATTCACTATATAAAACTTCCATAATAGCTAAACAAACATCAAGACCAATTAAATCACCTAATTCTAATGGTCCCATAGGATGGTTAGCTCCTAATTTCATTGCAGCATCAATTTCTTCCTTTGTTGCTACTCCATCAGCTAAAATTCCTACGCCTTCATTTACTAATGGAATAAGAATTCTATTTACAACAAACCCTGGTGCTTCATTAATAGTAACAGGAGTTTTACCTATATTATTAGCTAATGCTATAATTGATTCATGAATTTCATCTGTAGTAAGTTGTCCTTTTATTATTTCAACAAGTTTCATAGCAGGAACGGGATTGAAAAAATGCATACCTATTACTCTTGAAGGATTTTTGGTACCTGCAGCAACTTCTGTTATAGATAAAGAAGAAGTATTTGTAGCTAATATTGCATCATCTTTTGCAACATTTTCTATATCAGCAAAAATAGCATGTTTTAAACTCATAGTTTCAGCTACAACTTCAACAAACAAGTCAGCCTCTTTGCAATCATCATAAGATACAGTCATTGTTATATTTTCCAATGTCTCATCTCTTTTAGCTTGTTCCATTTTTCCTCTTGCAACCATTTTATCAAGGCTTTTAGCAATATTACCTAAAACAGCATCACATTTTTTTTCATCTCTGCCTTTAAATATTACCTTAATTCCAGCTTGAGCAAAAGTTTGAGCTATGCCTATACCCATTGTTCCTGTTCCAACTACACATACCTTTTTAATTTCCATTTTATTGCCTCCCTTTTTGTATTATAAATTAATGTCATATACATATACATTAAAATAAACATTCCTTAATTATAATATACGTTTTCAAAATAATCAAGTAGAAATGTAATATACTTGATAAAAATTTAACATATGATTTTACATATTTGTTGTTTAATAAATAATATTATATTGTAAATAATAAATTCATTAGTTAATTATGAAATTAGAGGTGTTATGTGAAAAAAATTAAAAATATTCTTATTAAAATTTATAAAGATGATGTTTTTTCTCTTAGTGCACAATTTTCTTATTATGTTATTTTAGGTATTTTTCCATTTGCTATATTAATTGTAACCTTATTTAGCTTTTATTCTTCATATTTTTATTATTTATTAAATTCCGTAAAAACAATTCTGCCAATAGATGTTTATGAAATTATCTATAATATTATAGATGGCTCTACAAACAGAATAAATGATTCATACATGCCCATGAGTATCCTTGCACTTCTCTGGTCTGCATCATCTGCAAGTGTAGGAATTATTAAAGGAATTAATCATGCTTATGACAGTAAAATTAATAAAAATTACATATTGATACGTTTTGAAGGTTTAATTTTTTCTCTATTTATTATAATTTCTATGCAAATTGTATTTGGATTTATAGTTTTAGGAAGACAATTTTTAATTTTTTTTAATAACTATATAGTTATTACAGATTCAGTCCTAAGATTTGTTAATATTTTAAGATATGTAATACCATTTATCATTTTAGTTATCACTTTTTCATTAGCATATAAATTTATACCGTATAAAAAAATAACTTTTAAATACACATTCATAGGTGCAGCATTTGCTGCATTAGGATGCATTGTAGGTTCGTACATTTTTTCATTATATGTAAGCACACGCATTTCATATTTTAATAACATTTATGGAAGTTTATCAGGTGTTTTCGTATTCATACTTTGGATTTACATATCAAGCACAATTTTTTTATTAGGAGCCGAACTAAATGCTTCATTAGAACCAAAATAAATAAATAAATAAAATTAAGGAGGTTACCTTTTTAAAAGTTACCTCCTTAATTTTATTTTTCTGATCTAAATATGAAATATCCAGATTTTTTTTCAACAACTTCGCAATTTCCAAACAAACTTATTAATTTTTCTTTAGTGCTTCCGGCACCTTGTTTTTTTTGAATTACAACATAAAGTTTTCCGCCGATATTTAAATGTTCATATGCTCCATCATAAAATGAAAATACAACTTCTTTGCCTGCTCTAATAGGCGGATTTGTAACAATCATATCATAATTATCATTAATATTTTCATATGCGGACGAATTTATTATTTTAATTTTATTTTCAACATTGTTTTCTTTTGCATTCATTGCACAAAGTTCTAAGGCTCTTTCATTTACATCAGCCATTGTTATTTTTGATTGCTTAATTAGGTTAGCTAAAATAACACCAATGGGTCCATAGCCACAACCCATATCCAATATATTGCCGTTGAAATTTTTATTTTCATTTATTACAGTTTCTATTAAAAGCATTGAACCAAAATCCAATCCATTTTTAGAAAAAACGCTGTTGCTTGTATTAAAGTAAAATCTATCCTGACCAATATTCCAATCATATTTATATATTTTTGCATCAGTGGATGGATTTTTAGTGAAATATTGTTCCATTTTTCCTCCAAAATTTTAATAAGTTCATTATATATTATTTTGCACAAATTTCAAATAATTAATTAAATAAAAAATTCCTTGCTTTTAAGCAAAGAATTTTTTATTGGAGTGAATGTAAAACTCAGTCCTATATATTGAGAGTCATAGTAAGTATATGAGTCGCAATTTGTAATGTAAGAGATGCATTGTATAATGGTTCTTTTACATTTGTTAATTATTGTTAATTTCATTAATCTTTCAACTATTTAATCATTTAACCATTCAAATATTAAATCATTAAATTTCCCAAGTTTTTTCCACTGTATCATAAATAACATAATTTTTATTCATGCTATTTAATTTTGGAATATATAATTTAAAATTTTCTTCTTTAGTAAATGCTACTTCATTTTCACAAGATTTTACATTTAATAAATTAGCTATTTCTTCAAACATTTGTAAATTAGAAACACCTGTTAAAGGATCAATAACTTTAACTACTTCTCTTAATGCTCCATCAGTAGAGAACATTGTTCCATTACTTTCTGCTAAACTGTTTAAAGGAAGAACATATTCTGCTAAAGCTGTTGTTTCATTTTCTAAAACATCAAATGCTGCAAAGAATTTAAGTTTTGAAACTGCTTCTTTAAGCTCTTCATTATCCTTGATTATATCTTCACCTATAACAACTAAAGCTTTAACATTTTCATTAACCAATTGATTTTTAATTTCTTCACGCGATGTTGTAAATCCTAAATTCCAAGCTCCCACACTGTTGCACTTTGGTTTTACTACTATTAATCCCCTTTGAGGCTTGTTATAATTATCAGTTAATAATAAAATGTCTACTAATAATTTCAATGCTTCATTTTGGACTACATTTTCATCTGCAACGATAATAGGTTTTTTAGCTGCTTTTATTTTTTCAGCTGCATTATTCATGCACTGAGTGATTTTAATATCTTTTATTGCTTCTTTTAACTCTTCTTTGTTTTCAAATTTATTTAATACTTCTTCTTTAACTGATCCATTTTCTATCAAAGCTTTAATTACGCCGGCAAAGAAATGCTCATAATTATCAACAAGAAGTTTTTCTGACCAATCGTTCATTCTTGTAGGTTGAGTGCATGCAGATAACATTTTTATGTTTTTAGCTTGTTTTTTAAGTAACATCCCTAGAGCAGCATGGTTTTCATAAACTTCACCAACTGATAAGATTAAATCTGATGAACTTAATTCTGCAAAGCTTACATTTGACTCAATGCCTGAGCCTTCTTCATTTAAGAATGAACCTATTATATTAGTATTTAATTCATCCGCTAATGCTTTAATTGTACTTAATTCTTCATTTGTTAATTTTGGAGATACCACAAATGCTATTTGATTATCGCCATATAAGTTTTGTACGCTTCTTAAACGCTTAGAAGTTTCATATAAAGCAACATCAAATGATAAATTTTCATACTCACCTTTAAATTTAGCTTTTGGTTTTAAAATTCTGTTTTCATCATTAATATGCTCAATACCAAATTTACCTTTGCCGCATATTGTATTTTGGATTCCTGGCAAATTAGAAGCTTTATAAACTACATTTCCTTTGTGTTCGTAAACAACTTTACAAGTAATACCACAGTAGCTACAAACTGAAACTGTTTTTGTTAAATCAAGTGGTATTTCTTTTAAGTTTTGTCTTTTTTCTAACCATGCCCCTGTTGGACATACGTCAACACATTGTCCACATGAAATACAATCAGTTTCTTTTAAAGGCTTTTCAAATTCTGGTGCAATTACTGTTTCAAATCCTCTGTGAACAAGACCTAAAGCTGCTGCTCCAACTATTTCATCACAAGTTCTTACACATAATCCACATTGAATACATTTATCCTGATTTTGTGCTACAAAAGGATGATCTGTTTCTTTATATTTCTTTTCTTTTATACCGTAATCTTTTGTTGTGTCTATTTCATAAGTTTTAATATAATCCACAAGTTGACATCCGAAATAATCTTTGCATCCACATTCTAAACATCTTGATGCTTCCTTTATTACTTCTTCTTCTGTCATAGTAGGAAGAATTGGTTGGAAATTAGTTCTTCTTATTTCGGCATCAACTGTTCTGTGTTCTATTCTTTCCATTTCTTCTCTATCTTTAAAATCATCCTTAGTTATATCATCTTGATATACTAAAGGTAAATCCTTAAATGCTATCATTTTGCCTGATAGGTAGCTGTTCATAACTATTGCAGCTTGTTGTCCTTGTGCTATTGCATCAATTGCAATTTTAGGTCCTGTAACAGCATCTCCACCTGCAAAAACACCTCTTAAATTTGTTTCAAATGTTCCTTTGTTAACTTCTATATTACGTTTTTTGCCTTGAGCAACATTTATATTTCCACATACAACTTCCTGACCTATTGCAGCAATTATTGTATCTGCTTCAAACTCTACAAATTCACCTGTTGGTTCAGGTTTTTGTCTTCCTGATGCATCTTTTTCACCAAGAATATTTTTCTCGCATTTAAGTCCTGTTACTTTTTGTCCATCACTTAATACTAATGTTGGTGCTGAAAGGAATGAGAAAATTACTCCTTCTTCCTTAGCTTCTTTTATTTCTATTTTTTCTGCTGGCATTTCATCTTCTGAACGTCTGTAAACAACTCTAACTTCTTCAGCTCCAAGTCTAATACTTGTTCTTGCAACGTCCATAGCAGTATTTCCACCACCAACTACAATAACTTTTTTACCTAACTGAACAGGTTTATTTTCAGCAACTTTTATTAAGAAATCAATTCCTCCCATAACTCCAGGAGTGTTGTCTCCTTCACATCTCATTGGTGAACTTTTCCAAGCACCTATTCCTAAGAAAACAGAATCATACTTATTTTGTAAAAATTCAAGAGAAACATCATCTCCAATTTTTACACCATAATTTATTTTTGCACCCATTTTTTCTATAACAGATACTTCTTGATCTATAACAGATTTTGGAAGTCTATATTCAGGAATTCCATAGCGCATCATTCCGCCTGGCTGATTCATAGCTTCAAATATTTCAACTTCATGACCTTCTCTTAGCATAAAGTATGCTGCTGATAAACCAGCTGGTCCTGCACCTACAACTGCAACTTTTTTTCCTGTTGATTTTTTTATTTTAGGGATATATACATCACCTGAATTCAAATCAAAATCAGCAGCAAATGTCTTAACACATGCTATTGAAATAGAATCTTCTACCATTTTTCTTCTACATGCTACTTCACATGGATGAGGACATACTCTTCCAATACTTGCAGGCATTGGCAATTTTTCTTTTATTAACATTAATGCTTCTTTATATTGTTTGTTTGCAACTAATCCAACATATCCTTGAACATCAGTGTGAGCTGGACAGTTTAAAGTACAAGGTGCTTTACAGTCCCCTCTGTGAGTAGAAACTAACATTTGTAAAGCCATATTTCTTGCATCTGCAACTCTTTGGCTTTCTGAATTAACAATCATTCCATTTGTTATAGGTGTTGAACATGCTCTTGCAAGTTTAGGCATGCCTTCAATTTCTACTATACAAAGACCGCATCCGCCGTAAGCTTCTATTCTTTCATCAGCACATAAATGTGGTATTTCAATATTATTTTGTAAAGCTGCTTCTAATATATTTTTTCCAGCTTCAGCTGTGATTTCTTTTCCATTTAAATTAAACTTAACTAATGCCACTTTGCCACACTCCTTAATTTATTTCAACTGCATTAAATTTACATGTTGTAAAACAATTGCCGCACTTAATACATTTTTCTTGTACAATTTCATGAGGTTTTCTAACTGTTCCTTCAATACATTGTACAGGACATTTTCTTGCACACAACGTACAGCCAGTACATTTCTCTTTATTTATTTCATATGTTAATAAAGCTGTACATTTTTTAGATGGACACTTCTTGTCCATTATGTGAGCAACATATTCGTCTCTAAAATATTTGAGTGATGTCAATACTGGATTTGGAGCTGTTTGACCTAAACCGCAAAGTGAAGCATCCTTAACACTTAAAGCTAAGTTTTCTAACTCGTCCAAATCTTCCATTACACCATTGCCTTCAGTAATTTTATTTAAAATTTGAAGCATTCTTTTTGTACCTACTCTACAATAAGTACATTTACCGCAAGATTCTTCACAAGTAAATTCAAGGAAAAATTTAGTTACGTCAACTATACATGTAGTTTCATCCATAACAACCATACCACCGGAACCAACTATAGCACCAGTTTTACCTAAGTCTTCATATGTTACTGGAGTATCAAGCATATTTTCTGGTAAGCATCCTCCAGAAGGTCCACCTAACTGAACAGCTTTGAATTTTTTATCTCCTTTAATTCCGCCGCCTATACCAAAAATAACTTCTCTTAAAGTCATACCCATTGGAATTTCAGCTAAACCACCTTTTTTAATTTTTCCTGATAAAGCGAAAACTTTTGTTCCTTTACTGTTGCCTTTTCCTATTGCAGCAAATTTTTCTGGACCATGGTAAATAATCCAAGCTACATTTGCAAAAGTTTCAACGTTGTTAATGTTAGTAGGTTTTCTCCAATATCCTGATTGTGCTGGGAAAGGAGGTTTTAATCTTGGCATTCCTCTTTTACCTTCAAGTGATTCTATAAGAGCAGTTTCTTCACCACATACAAATGCGCCTGCACCCATTTTAATAGTAATATCGAAATTAAAATCACTTCCAAGTATATTATTTCCAAGAAAATTATTTTCTCTTGCTTGTTCTATAGCAATATTTAATCTTTGAATTGCAAGAGGATATTCAGCTCTGCAATATATTACTCCATGATTTGAACCCATGGCATAACCGCAAATAATCATTCCTTCTAATAATTTATGAGGATCTCCCTCACAAACGCTTCTATCCATAAATGCGCCAGGGTCTCCCTCATCTGCATTACATACTACATATTTTTCTGAACCACCAGATTTTAAAGCAGCATCCCATTTAAACCATGTAGGAAATCCTGCGCCGCCTCTTCCTCTTAATCCAGAAATTTTCATTTGTTCTATAACATCTTGTTGGGACATGGATGTTAAAACTTTTTTCAAAGCTTCATATCCTCCAACAGAAGTATACTCATCGATATTTTCAGGGTTTATTTGACCACAATTTTCTAATGCTATTTTCAATTGATTTACTACATATATATCAGGTTCTTCATTTGAATAAATAATATATTCTTTTAAAGGTTGTCCGTTTTTTAAATGACTTTCAACAATTTCTTTTGCTATTTTAGCATTAACATGACCATATGTGTATTTTTTGTCACCATCAATAACGTCCACTAAAGGTTCATAAAAACACATACCAACACAGCCAGTAGGCTCCACTGCAATATTTAATTCATTTTCCTTAACAGAATTGTTTATAGATTCTAAAACTTTTTTTCCGCCTGCTGCAATTCCGCAACTACCAAGTCCAACTAATACTTTCATTATTTATCAGCCTCCTTAGCTAAATTTCTTATAATATTTACTGCTTCTGAAGGTGTTAAATTACCGTACGCTTCACCGTTAATCATCATAACAGGAGCTAAACTGCAACAACCTAAACAATTTACATCTTCTATTGTAAACAAACCATCAGTAGTTGTATCACCTGGCTTAATTTTTAATTCTTCACAAATTGCTTGTGATACTTCTTTAGATCCGTTTACATGACATGCTGTTCCTTGACACTGAAGTATTAAAAATTTTCCAATAGGTTTTAACCTAAACTGAGTGTAAAAAGTAGCCACTCCATATATTGTTGATTTTTTATTAGGTGTATTATCAGCAACATAATTCAAAGCCCTAAGCGGCAAGTATCCGTATATGTCCTGCGTTGCTTGAAGTATATTTATCAAACTACCTTTAACTTGTCCGTACTTTTCAATTACAGGTTTTAAAGGAGATAAATCTATTTCTTCATCAACAAAATTATTAATCATTTCATCAGAATTACAATTGTTGCACATTTGTTTCCCTCCCAAAATATTTATAACGTAATAACGTTTTTAATTATAACATTTTCTTTTAAGACAAACAAGGATAAATTATTAGTAACAAACAAAAATACCTACATTTTATACAAAATTTAGGTATTTTATAGGTTTTAATTTTATAAATTTTTATGTTTTTGTTTAATTATTTTTTAAAATTTTTTTTATTTACATTTATCATAAAAAACCTTATAAGCTTTATATGTCATAAATACATCCGTTTTTGATACTATTTCAAAAGGAGCATGCATACTTAAAACAGGAACCCCAATATCCACAACATCCATGTTTAAATTTGCCATAATATATGCAATTGTACCCCCGCCGCCTTGGTCTACTTTACCTAATTCAGCTGATTGCCACATAACTTCATTTTCATTAAATAATTTTCTTAATTTACCAATATATTCAGCACTGGCATCATTAGCTCCAGATTTTCCCTTACTACCAGTATATTTAACCATTGCAACACCTTTACCCATAACTGCTGCATTTTGCATTTCACTAACATTAGGGTAAATCGGATCAACACCTGCCGATACGTCGGAAGAAAGCATACGAGAGTTTGCTAATGCCCTCCTTAAACTTATGTCAGAATAACTGCTACCATTTTGTAGCATTATTAATTCAGCAGTCATGTTGTTGAAAAATTCAGAATGCATTCCTGTATTTCCTATGCTACCTACTTCTTCTTTATCTGCAAATAAAGCTACTGATGTTACTTCAGGTTTATCCATTTCTAAAATAGCTTTTAACGATGTATATGCGCAAACTCTATCATCATGGCCATAGCCTAAAATCATTCCTCTATCTATTCCAAGATCTCTAGACTTACCAGCTGGAACTATTTCAAATTCAGCAGTTTGAAAATCTTCTTCAATCATACCATATTTTTCATTCAATAATCTTAATACATTTAATTTAAATTTCTTATCATTTTTTTCTTCATGCATTCCATCAGCAGGCAAACTTCCAATTATAACATTTAAATTTTCACCTTCAAATGCTTCAGCTAATTTTTTGTCGCTTTGTTCTTTAGCAAGGTGAGGAAGTAAATCTGTTATACAAAATACAGGATCATTTTCTTCATCCCCTATGGCTATTTCTATTTTTTCTCCATTAGCTTTTATAACAGTTCCATAAATAGCAAGAGGAATAGTAACCCATTGATATTTTCTAATTCCGCCATAATAATGAGTTTTTAAAAGGGAAACCCCATGTTCTTCATATAATGGATTTTGTTTTAAATCAAGGCGTGGAGAATCTACGTGGCTTCCAACTATATTCATACCATTTTCAATTTTTTCTTTTCCTATAACAGCTAATACTGCACTTTTTTCTCTGTTAACATGATATACTTTTGTTCCTTCTTTTACTTCCTTTAAATCTCGTATATCCTTAAATCCACATGCTTCTGCTCTTTTAATTATTTCTTTTATTGAAAGTCTTTCAGTTTTTGAAGAATCAATAAACTTTTTATATTCATCACCTAATTCAAATACTTTTTTCCTATCATCATCACTTATTTTTTCCCAAATGAAATTTTTTTTATAAACTAATTTATCATTTAAATCCATTTTGTACTCCTTTTTTAAGTATATCATTAGCATAACCTAAGTTGTCTATTGCAATGCATTATTTACTTATGTATTTATGTACTTAGTTTATTTATATTCTATTATATCTAAGTCTGTCAAGTAAATTTTTCCATTTTTTTCTGCACATTTTATGTCATAGTTCTTAACTACGTTGAATTCACCATCATAACCGCTCATTGCCCAGTCTAAATCTGCATTTATTTCTATTTCATTTTCTTCTTTTTCAATGCTATATATTTTGTTTACTTGTACATTGGATACCAACTCATAGTCAGAAGGATTTTCAGCAATCCTTTTCATAATAGCTAAATCATTTTGCAATAAGTCATCTGATTCTATTTTATACAGATTTTCAGTTAAAGTTTTAATATCTTTTTCTCCATTTTCATCTGAATCAAAAAGATATTCATTTATTACTGCAACTCTTTCATTTAATAAATACTCAATACTATTTATTTCTTCATAATTATTATGATCACCAATTGTATTAAAACTTAACATTGTTGTTGCTGCAAGAAAATATATAAAACCACTTTTCATTTGTATCCTCCAAATATATATAATAAAAATATTATACAGGTACAAATTAAATTAATTTATCGTTAAATGTCAAAAGTTATTTAAAATTATTCTTTGTTTTTTTGTGTAATTCAACAGTTTTCAACAAAATAAAATTTGG
>JARBUP010000054.1 GCA_029239575.1 Bacillota bacterium | reverse complement strand
CAAGCTTCTTTAATGTGATTTTCAGTTAACCCATATTTTTCAAGAAGGTCATCTGGTTTTCCTGATTCGCCAAAAGTATCATTAACTCCGATTCTTTTAACTAATGTTGGACATTCATCAGATAATACTTCTAATACTGCGCTACCTAATCCTCCGATAATGCTATGTTCTTCTGCAGTTACAATTGCCTTTGTTTCTTTTGCAGCCTTTATAATAATTTCTTTATCAATTGGCTTTATTGTGTGAATGTTTATTACCCTAACAGAAATTCCTTCTTGGGATAATTCTTCTGCAGCTTTTAGTGATTTTTGCACCATAAGTCCCGTAGCAATTATAGTTATGTCATCACCCTTCTTTAATTCAACACCTTTACCTATTTCAAATTTATAATTTTCATCATAAATGTTTTCTACACCAGCTCTTCCTAATCTAATATACACAGGCCCAAAAAATTCTGCTGCTTTTATTACTGCCTGTTCAGCTTCAATACAATCAGCTGGATTTATTACAGTCATATTAGGGATACTTCTCATTAAACTAATATCTTCAATTGCTTGATGTGATGCTCCATCTTCTCCAACAGTTAAACCTGCATGGGTAGCAGCTATTTTTACATTTAATTTAGGATATGCCACACTATTTCTTATTATTTCAAATGCTCTTCCTGCCGCAAACATTGCAAACGAACTTGCAAAAGGAATTTTACCCGCAACAGCCATACCAGCTGCAGTTCCAATTAAATTTTGTTCAGCAATACCTACATTAAAAAATCTTTCAGGGCATACCTTTTTGAATTCAGCAGTTTTAGTTGAGCCTGACAAATCCGCATCTAATACAACAACATTAGGATTTTCTTTAGCTAATTTTTTTAAAGCTTCACCATAAGCTTCTCTTGTTGCCTTTGCCATTATTTGTCACCTCCGAATTCTTCTATTTCTTTTAAAGCTGTATTATATTCTTCAGCATTTGGTGCTTTACCATGCCATGAAGCTTTGTTTTCCATAAATGATACACATTTTCCTTTAACAGTATCAGCTATAATTATAACTGGTTTATCATTTATTTTCTTTCTTTCTTCGAACGCTTTTCTTAATTGTTCTATGTCATGTCCGCAAATTCTTATAACATGCCATCCAAAAGCTGTCCATTTTTCTTCAACTGGTTCTATATTCATTACATCTTCATTTTTACCATCAATTTGTAAACCGTTGCGATCTAAAATTGCAGTTACATTAGATAATCCATAGTGGCTTGCTAACATAGCAGCTTCCCAAATCATACCTTCTTGTATTTCTCCATCACCTAAAAGGGCAAAAACTCTATTTTCTTTTTTGTCAAGTTTTAATGATAAAGCAATTCCATTAGCAATGGAAAGCCCTTGACCTAAAGAACCAGTTGATGCTTCTATACCAGGTATTTTGTTCATATCTGGATGTCCTTGTAGCTTTGAATTAATTTGTCTTAAAGTAGGAATTAAATTTTTATCTAAAAATCCTTTTTCCATTAGAGTAGAATATAAAACAGGTGCAGCGTGACCTTTTGACAATATAAAATAGTCTCTATTTTCGTCCGTTGGTGAGCTTATATTCATTTCTTCAAAATAAAGATATGTCATGATTTCAACCGCTGATAAAGATCCTCCTGGATGACCTG
The DNA here is from genome assembly GCA_029239575.1 of Bacillota bacterium. GTDB lineage: Bacteria > Bacillota > Clostridia > Tissierellales > Sedimentibacteraceae > Sedimentibacter. Next base: position 11,290 of record JARBUP010000054.1, on the reverse strand, counting down.
AATTTGCTGTATGAATCATGGACAATATGTTTTTTCTTACATTTTTTGCAATAAGTGATAATTCTTGATTATTCATTTTTCCTCCTATTATATTTTAGGTACAGTTTCCCAATCTTTTAAAAATTGTTCTATGCCTTTATCTGTTAACGGATGTTTTGTTAATTGTAAAATAACTTTATATGGTACAGTTGCTATATGGCATCCTATTCTTGCAGCCTGTGTTACATGCATTGGATGTCTAATACTTGCAGCAATAATTTCAGTTTTAATACTAAAGTTATTAAATATCTCAACTATTTCTTTTAATAAATCCATACCATTATTGCTTATGTCATCTAATCTTCCAACAAAAGGACTTACATATGTTGCTCCAGCTTTTGCTGCTAATAACGCCTGGCCAGCTGAAAAAATTAATGTTACATTTGTTTTTATTTTTTCTTTGTTTAATACTTTAACTGCTTTTAATCCTTCAGCAGTCATAGGTATTTTTACAACAATATTTTTATGTATTTTTACAAGTTCTACAGCTTCTTTTATCATTCCTTCAGAATTTAAACTTATAACTTCTGCACTAATAGGACCATCAACTATGGATGTAATTTCTCTAACAACATCTTCAAAAAAACGTCCTTCTTTTGCTATTAAGGATGGATTTGTAGTAACACCACAAATAACTCCCATATCATTAGCTAAAGCAATTTCATTAACATTTGCAGTATCAATAAATAATTTCATTTAACCCTCCAAAATAATGCTAAATTTTTTTTATTTAATTTCTTTAACAATATTTTTATTGCCAAAGATAATCTTTAACATAAAAACAGGCAAAACTACTTGTCTTGATATTCTATTTGGTTCTTTCATTAATCTGTAGAGCCATTCCAAACCTAATTTAATATATATTTCAGGTGCTCTTTTTACATTGCCAGCAAGAACATCTATAGTTCCGCCATTTCCTATAATAATATTAGCATTTAATCTATATTTATTAAATTCTATCCATTGCTCCTGTTTTTTAGCACCAAAACCTACAAACAAAATATCAGGATTTAGTTCATTTATCTCATTTACAACTTTTTGTTCTTCTTCATGTCCACCTTGATTTAAATGAGCTCCTTTAAAATAACCATGATGGCTTCCTACTATATTAATATTAGGATAATTCTCATGTATTTTTTTCATAGCTTCTTCAGCTACACCAGGCTTTCCACCCACAGCATATAGTTTTAAATTATTTTCATTTGCTAAATTAAGCAAATTCATAGATAAATCAAATCCAGCTACTTTTTCTTTTAAAGGATGATTTTTTATTTTAGAAGCATATATTAATCCAATACCATCGGGTACATTAATATCTGAATCATTCATATATTTTAAAAATTCATCATCATTTTGACACATCATAATAATTTCTGTATTTGGTGTATAAATTATATATTTTTCTTTATTTTTTAATTTCTGTTCAGCAGTTTTTAAAACTTCATCCATTGAGACATTATTAATTCTTACACCCATTATACTAATTTTATCCATAACAACCTCGTTAAATATCTTTTAAAATATTATAATTTACATTTAAAGAATTTCTTAAGCTTTTTACTTTTTCTGTAAGCTTTTGTTTTTCTACATTTTCATTTTGAAGCTTTTTAATTATTTCGTTATAAAGATTATTTTCATCAATATTTTCTATATTACATTCAACATTCATATCAACAGATTCAACAAAGTGATCAACTTTATGATCATATGATACTGCTACAAACGGAACATTAGCGGATGCTGCAAATATTAATGAATGAAGCCTTACTCCAACTAATAAATTCATGTTTTTTATTATATCAAATGCTTCATTTGTTGAAAGTTTTTCTTTATAATAAATTGCATTTATACTCTTTTTATTTAATATTTCCTCTACCTCTTTTATTAAAGGTAAATCCTCATTGTAATAAAATGGTATAAAATGACATTCTATATTATTTTTAATTAACATTTCTGCTACAGTGCTTATTTTTTCGCTTACATTTACATTATTCCAGTTTCTAAGAGAAAAACATACACTTTTTTTATTGTTTTCAATAGTTTCTTCTTTAATTTCAACATCATTTGAACAAAAATTAATAACTGGATCCGATGATAAATATAATTTATTTTTATCAACGCCTAATTCTTCTAAGAAATTTTTAGATTGAATATCTCTAACAGTTATATAATCTACATTTTTTAATGCTTTAACTGTTGCAGTTTTGCTTCTTTCATTTACTATTGGTCCTATTCCTTGACTAAGCATAATAACTTTATTTTTCATAAGTTTTGCTAGTTTTATTAAAAACAAATAATAATAAATGCTTCTTTTACTTGTAACATCTTGCAATAAACTACCGCCGCCAAATATTAATGCTTTAGATTTTTTTAAATGACTTATAATTGATAAAACATTATAGCGGTCGATAGAATTTATATTATATTTTTTAGATGTTTCATTTTTATTGCTTGATAAAACTGTAATATTTTCACTGTCAACTATTTGAAAAAGTTGTTTTAAAACCATTTCAAGAATTGCTTCATCACCTAAATTACCGTAGCCATAATATCCAGCTAATAAAATTTTACTCCCTGAGTTCACTGCAATTTCTCCTGTATTTTAGTAAGTAATTTAAAAATATAATTTAGCAGCAATATTAAAATACATCCTATAACTATACCAAAAATCAAAGCTATCATAGTTCTTGACAATGATAAATAAATAGGTGTTCTTAAATGTGAAAATGTATTAATAACAGAAGAAGTGCCAATAGCAGCAGCTAACATAAATATAAATGTAAAAAACTCTGACTTTTTATTTGCAGTGTATATAGCTGCAAATATTGCTGGGAATGCTATTAAAAATTCTTTTGTTCTTGGTCTTGCTAAAAGTACATTTTCTAAAAAGTTTCTAAATATCATCTCTAAATTAGAAGGTTGAATATCTGTTTCATGCCCAGTTCTTGCAATATAAATATACCCAATTATCCCGATAATACCAGCTAATATTGCATAATAAATTTTTATATTGTGATTTAATAATCCTTTAACAATATTAAACATATCTTTAAATTTATTTTTATCATCTTTAATCATAAAATAAACTAAATAAATTATTAAAAATATTCCAAAAGGAAGTATTTGTGCAAATTTAACTCCTCTGAATATATCCATTTCAAGAAAATATTTTACATCTGCAAGCATGGAATCTTCAAATATTGCTCCTGCTATAGAAATTGCAATGGTCACTGTTAAAATATATGCTGATTTAATCATCATCTGTATATTTGAATGTTTTTTATTTGAATTCAACACTTTTTTAATTTCAGTCATGAAAAATAAAATTGCAAGACCTGAAAATACAACTGCTGATAAAAATCCAAAACCTTTTTCAGCTAATCCCCTTGTAACTAATGGAATTAATGCAGCAGGTATTGAAGCTAAGTAAAGCAAATTAGCTTTTTTGTGTTTAATATTAAACATTTTTAAAAACAAAAATACAGCTGATAGTGTTATTCCAAATGCTAATATGGATAATCTTTTAGCTCCTATGTGGAATTCTTCAATAGGTACTGTAGCACCAATTTTTATACCATGTTGTTTTAGTCTTTGTGATAAACTAGTAAATGTTCTATCATATTCAGCTTCATCAGTTAAATATTTTGATGATCCTTCTTCTTCAAAAAAAGGTTTAAAATATATTAATCTAATATTACGTTCAGTGATAGCTCTAAATATTGTATTTTCAATTTCTTCAGCGCCTTCATAATTGTAATATTCATTTCTTTGTCTTACATAATCCCACATCGTAAAAGCTCTTACAGCATTGTAATTAGATTTTTCTACAAGCTTATTAATTCCTTCTTGTTCTAAATGCTCTCTTTGATTAGCGCTTTCAATTAAAACTGTAGCTATATTATTTTCTTTAACATAATTTAAAAAACTATCTTCATTATCTGGAAATCCTAATACTTCTTTGCCACCCATTAAATAAACTCTTGGTGTCAAATTATATTTTTTATTAGCAGAATCATAAACATCAACTAATTTCTCATTGTATGTAGGAAAATTAATAGGTCTTAAAATTACATCTAAACCTACTTGTTTTACTAAATTTATTTTTTCTTCATCATAACCAACACCTATGTTAAACAATCTAGTGTCCACTATTTCTTTTGTTTCTGAAATTCCCTTACCATTAATATCAGTGATTCTTTGAGTATTACCATAATAAAGGTCTTCGCTAGTGCCATTTAAAATTATATAAAAACTATCATCAATTTTTAGTGTTTCATAAAATTGCTTATCATATCTTTCAGACAAACCTAAATTTATATATTCATAAAGAGATTTATCGCTTGTTGCTATTATTGCATCTGTATTATCAATAGCTTTGCTATTTATTCTTTCTATGATTTCAGTTGGATAATTTTTTTGCCAATCATAATTTTTAACAAGTTCTGAGACTATATCAGCTTTTAAAGGCTGACCATTTTCTATTAATCTTTTTATTGTTTCCTCAGGTACTGCAACTGAATAAGCTCCATATCCTTTAAATTTGTTAAGCCAATAGCTTAAATCTTTATCAGAACTTTCTGAAAACTTTTCCATTTCATCATAGTCAATAACAAATTCAGCAGTCTTATATGCTTTTTCGTTATTTATCCTGTGATAAATAGTATTTATACCAACAAGAAATGTTAAACATATTAATAAAATAACAAATTTATCTATTTTATTTATCTTCATTTTTCTTTATGCTCTCCTCTTTTTAGTAAATAATTCTAAATATACTCTAAAAATACAATTAACAATATCATATTAACAATATAAAATCAATAACTAATCTACCATTTATTATTAATAGGTTACATAATAAAATACAATGAACTGCTTAAAAACCTATAAATTTAAAGGACGAACATTAGGTCCGCCCTTTACTTTATTTCTTTAATACACATACAACCATTTTTACTAAATACTCTTTGAAAAAAGGTAATTTAGCTACATGTTTAAATAAATTTCTTAAAGGTTCTTCTTTATAATACTCAACAGTGAATTTACTATTGTTTAATATTTTTTGATACCTTTTAATAGACATTTTATTGATGTAAGAAAAATATTCCGTTCCATCTTCCCTTTTGCCTATTCTAAATTCAATTCTATCCTTACCATCAGGTAAGTTTTTTACTAATTCTTTATATGTATTAATGAGTGTTTTTTCGCTAAATAAAACATGTACCCATGGAATTCCAATTGCATCGCTTAAATGTGCCCCATATGGATGGTTATACGGTGGAAAATTCAAATAAAGTTTTCCATCCTTTTTTAATACACGGAAACATTCTTCCAAAACTTTTTCAGGCTCATCAACATGTTCCATTGCATCATTCATAATAATTGTATCAAATGATTCATTTTCAAAAGGCATTACAGAAGCATCTGCACTAACAAATTTAAATTTATCCTCTACACCATATTTTCTTGCTAAAAACTCAGCTTCTTTTTTATACTTACTAAGAATTTCTATTCCTGTGATACTTTTTACTTTTTGTGATGCATAAAAAACTGTTTTTCCACCTGCGCCACATCCTATATCTAATACGTCTTTATTTTCAAACATTTCATCCACTGTTGTATGTTTCAAATAAAATTTAATTGTATCTATTCCTTTTTCATATTGCCATTCTGAATAAGTCTTTTTGCCTTCATTATTTAAGTTAAATGGATGAACTGGCAATTTAAAAAACTTATTTAATACCATACTAAAATTTGTCATATAATACCTCTAATCTTAAGTTAACATTTAAAATTTCACATTCTATTTATTATAACATATTTCATCATTAAAATACAAGAATTCATTGCATTCTTTAGATTAAAATGATATATTAATTGAAGTTTTTAAACTTAATGGAGGATTTTATGGTTTTTTCAAGTTTAGTGTTTTTATATTTATTTTTGCCCATAAATTTAATATTTTATTTTATCTGCAAAAACGATACTTACAAAAATTTAGTACTTCTTTGTTTTTCTTTATTGTTTTATGCATGGGGACAACCATTTTATGTTCTTTTATTAGTAATAAGTACATTAATCAATTATTATTTAGCTATTTTAATAGACAAATATAAAGAAACTTCAAAAAGTAAATTATTCTTATTTTTAGCTGTATTTTTTGATTTAGGTCTTTTAGCATACTTTAAATATTATAACTTCTTTGTAGAAAATGTTAATTTAGTTTTTTCAACTAACATAACTTTAAGCAAAGTTGGTCTACCAATAGGTATTTCTTTTTTTACATTTAAAATAATAACTTATGTTGTTGATGTTTATAAAAAAGAAGTAGAAGTACAAAAAAGTTTTAATAAATTGCTTCTTTATGTTTCTTTATATCACCAAATAATGTCAGGACCTATAGTTAAGTATAAGGATATGGAAAATGTCCTTGTTAAACGAGAAATTAATGTTTCAGAATTTAGCTACGGTTTAAATCGTTTCATGGCTGGTTTATTTAAAAAAGTTATGATTGCTAATTCAGTTGGCGCTGCTTCAGCAGTTTTTCTTGAAAGTAATTTAAATGAAATTTCTATTTTGGGTGCTTGGTTAGGAATAATAATGTATACTCTTCAAATTTATTTTGATTTTTCAGGTTATTCTGATATGGCTATTGGCCTTGGTAAAATGTTTGGTTTTACTTATAAAGAAAACTTTAATTATCCATATATAGCAAAGAGTGCTCAAGATTTCTGGAGAAGATGGCATATTTCATTAAGTCAATTTTTTAGAGATTATGTTTATATACCTCTTGGTGGAAACAGAAAATATTATATAAGGAATATTTTTATAGTATGGATGCTAACTGGATTGTGGCATGGTGCAAGTTATAACTTCATTATATGGGGATTGTATTACGGCATATTTTTACTTTTAGAAAAATATTTATTAAGTAAAATATTAAATAAATTACCTCGTTTCATAAGCCATATTTATTTAATATTAGTTGTTATTATAGGTTGGACGTTCTTCTATTTCTTAGATATAAGTAAAGCATTTGAATTTATTAAAATATTATTTGGATTTGCTGGTAATCCACTATATGATGTTAAATTTGAAGTTGAATTTTACAACAATGTTATTTTATTAGTAGTTGGAATTTTAGCATCAACTCCTATATTTAAAATTCTTTTTGAAAAATTGGATAAGAATTTAAACAATAACAAAGTTGCTAATGTATTGCACGGTTTTGTTAATGTAGCTATTTTAATCATTTGTACAATAATGTTGGTTGGACAGACATTTACACCATTTTTGTACTTTAAATTTTAAGGAGATACGATATTATGGAAAATAAATTTAAATTCAAAATTAATATAATCTTAGTTCTTTTATCCATATTTATTGTTTCAGCTTTAAATATGATTTCTCCAAAAGATCAAACAATATCGGAAGAGGAAAATAGAGCTTTAGCTAAGAAACCAGAATTTTCTACTCAGTCATTATTTACCGGGAAATATATTAGAGATTTCGAAAGTTATTTTGCAGATCATTTTCTTTTTAGAGAAAATTTAGTAAAATACAGCAAAAACATCTCTACTTTAAAAGGAATAAAAAGAAATGAAGATGTGCATTTAGTAGAATTTGCTGGACAAAACGTTGGTGGAGAAAATGCCGGCGGCAATGAACAAGCTAACTCAAATGGAAATTTATTAATTTTAAATGATACTGTAATGGAATTATATAAATTTAATGAAAAAACAAGTAAGTCATATGCGGATATGATTAACAAATTACAAGAGCAATTGGGAAATAACACAAAGATATATTCCATTCTTGCTCCTTTACAAATTGAATTTATAACTGAAGAAAAATATAAAAATTTATCAGATTCTCAAATTGATTCAATTAATTACGTGAAAAGCAATTTATCCGATAAAATAATTACTGTGGATGTTTATAACCCTATAAAAGAACATATTAATGAATATGTTTATTTTAGAACTGACCATCACTGGACTGCTCTTGGTGCTTATTATGGTTACACGGGTTTCGCAAAAGCAGCAGGATTCGATGCAATATCACTTGATAAATATGAAAAAGAAGAAGCAAAAGGATTTTTAGGGCATTTATCAACTGTTAATCCAACAGATAAAGTTACAAATAATCCTGATGATGTAATTTTTTATAACCCATTAGTTAAAAGTAGTTTAATTGTTCATTTCTATGATAAAGAAACAGGTGAAAAAAAATCCTATGAAGGTAAAGTTATAAGTAAATCCTATGTTGATAAAGATCAGAAGTACGGAATATTCATGGGTGGAGATTTTCCACTTGGAATTATAAAAACTGATGTAAAAAACGAAAAAAAAATCATGGTAATAAAAGATTCTTATGCAAATGCATTTTTACCATTTTTATTGCCTCACTACTCCGAAATTTATGTAGTGGATCCAAGGCATTATAAAGAAAATATAATTGATCTTGTAAAAGAAAACAATATAGGAGAAGTTTTAATATTGAACTATATTAAAACAACAAACTTTGATAGTTATATAAACAGTGTAGTTAATTTAATGAAATAAATATATTGGTGCTAAATAATAAAAATTGTATTATTTAGCATTTTTTGTTGAAAAAAATGTTATTATAGTATAAAATTATTATTATAAAACAAGGAGGCGTGAAGTTGAGAAAAATATTAATTTTAGTAGTTGTTTTTACAGCTTTGCTGACTACAGCAATTTTTGCATCCCCAGGAGATTCAACAGACCCAATTGTAGTTTTAAGTTATTTAGAACAACGCTTAAACAATTTAGTCAACTCTTATAAACTCGATACTATTGACAGCTCAATAGATTCTTTGCAAGCTAAAATAGACGACTTAGAAGATTCTGTAGCTTCCGGAGGAAATAATTCACCAAGCAGCAATGAATTTGCAATAGTAGAAATTAAAGCAGGACAAAAAATAATCTGTGAATCAGGAACTGAATTAATTTTAAGACAAGGCACTGCTTTTGTTATAGGCTCTGATTTAGGCGGCATATCTGACGTTACAAAAGGTTCTGATATAAAAGATGGCAAACCAATTATTGCAAACCACTTTATGTTAGTACCAAGAAGCGACGGAAGAGGCGTTACTACAGCTGATTCTGCATTATTCATGGTTCGCGGAGCTCATGAGGTAAAATAAAATAATTTAAATATAATAATTTATAAAACAGAGTTTAACTCTGTTTTATCTTTTGTAATCATCATTAAATTCTCATAGAAAAATAACTTGGTACCAAGTTATTTTATGGTACCAAGTTATTTTATAATAATACCTTGTCCACCGCAAATGACATATTGCCATTATTTTATTTCTTAATATCCCCCATTAAAGCAAGATATTGATCTAATACTAGCCTACTCACACGCGCTCCATAAAATGTAGCATCGTGTTCTGGATAATAAAGTTTATCATAGAATTCCTTGTTAAACAATACAATTACATATTCGCCAAAAGGTGTAATAACCAATCCTCCATCATTTCTGCACGCATTCATGCTTCCGCTTTTCGATGCAACGCTTATCAGTTCATCATCACTTGCAAAGCTGTCATCTCCAGACATATAATACTGTGGAAAATCCTTTGTAAGCATGCTGTTGTAGTGCTGCTTTTTAAAAATTTCAATCATCTCTTCGCAAGCTTCACGACTTATTAGAGTTCTTTCATGGAGCATTGTAAATGCTTTGCCGTAATCACGGGGAGTTGTTGTTCCAAGCCTATCATATTTATCAAAATCAATTTTGTTATGAAGAATTGTATTTTCAAATCCCCATTTTTTTATGGTTTCGTTTATATGGTTAATCCCAAGGTAATCTATCATAATATTGGTTGCTATATTATCGCTTACAATTATCATAAGAGTTGCAAAACTTCTGACATCCATTTCAACGCCGTAGTTTAGTGACTGTAAAACACCACTGCCGTCGATTTTATTTTCCTCAGTGTATACAAGTCTGTCATCCAAGCTTTTTATTCCGTCATGAACCTGCTGGTACAAGTCTATCAAAATAAATGTTTTGATTGTACTTGCTGTTTCAAAAGTTTCATCTGCGTCTATTTCAATTGTATTTCCTTTAAAGTCATCTATGTAAATGCCCATTTTTCCATTGTAGCTTGTAAGTTCGGCTTTGATCCTTGCAGCTAATGACATTTTCTCCATCGAATATTGCTCCTTTATTATTCTTTTTCCTACATAATCATTATAATAAAAAGCAAGCTGCTTGTCTTCCATCAAAATCCTTCATTTGAGGTTCTTTTTCTTTGCAAATATCCTTTGAGTATGGGCAACGTGTATGAAACCTACATCCGCTTGGAGGATTTACAGGGCTTGGAATATCTCCCTGAAGCAACTGCTTATTTTCTTTTCTTAGTGTCGGGTCCGGTTTAGGAACCGCATCAATGAGAAATTTTGTATACGGGTGTAAAGGATTTGTAAAAATATCTTCCGTATTGCCGATTTCGCATATCTTACCCAAAAACATAACACATACTCGATCAGAAATATACCTGACAACGCTCAAGTCATGGCTTATAAACAAATATGTAAGCTTAAATTCATCCTGCAAATCATGAAGAAGGTTTAAAATTTGAGACTGAATGGAAACATCAAGTGCAGATACGGGCTCATCGCATACTATAAGCTTTGGCTGAAGAGCTAAAGCTCTGGCTATTCCGATTCTCTGACGCTGCCCTCCACTGAACTGATGCGGATATCGGTTAATAAATTCAGGACGTATACCAACCTTTTTCATTAGTTGTTTAACCATTTCTTTTGTCTCTTCTTTCGTCGCACATATTTTATGCGTTACAAGAGGTTCGGCTATGATATTGTAAACATCCATTCGCGGATTGATTGAAGCATAAGGATCTTGAAATATGATTTGCATTTTCTTGCGAAGTTCGCGCATATCATTGCTTTTTAATTTATTGATGTTAACTCCTTCAAATTCCACATGCCCTTTAGTAGGCTCAAGCAGCCTTATGAGGAGCCTTCCCAGTGTGCTTTTTCCACATCCAGATTCACCTACCAATGCAAATGTCTCTCCTTCCATTATCTGAATGTTTACATTGGAGGTAGCGTGAACAACAGGTTTATTTTTTCCAAAGAAACTACCGCCCGGTATATCAAATTCTTTTACCAAATCCACTGTTTTAACCATAACATTATTTTTTTGATTACTCATCTTCTTTTACCTCACTGTTTTCATGCAAGTAACATCT
>JARBUP010000347.1 GCA_029239575.1 Bacillota bacterium | reverse complement strand
TTGTATCTGAAGTTGAAGAAATATTAAATGATGTAAAAGCATATGCAAATGGTAAATACGACATTGAATTTGATTTCACTTTAATAAGAGGAATGGGCTATTACACTGGTTCTATTTTCGAAATTGCTTACAAGAGCCTTGGTTATTCCATAGCAGGTGGTGGAAGATATGATGAAATGGTTGGAAATATGATCGGACAAAAAATTCCTGCAATAGGTTTCTCCATTGGATTTGAAAGACTTGTAAACCAATTAATGGATGAAAAATTTAAAGTACCAAACATGCAAAAAGTGGCTCTTTTATTTGAAAATCAAGACAGCTACATTGAAGTTATAAAAAAAGCAGATGAATTAAGAGATCAAGGATACACTGTTTCTATTAACGAAAAGTCTAAAAAGCTTAGTAAACAATTAAATCAATTAGAAGAATATGGTTTTAATAAATATGCTATATATAATGGAGCAGACACGGAAATTAAGAATTTCGTAAATAATTAGTCTCGATGATTTAGGGACGGAGCTTTCGCAGCTTGGGGACGGACCCTTTGCAGAAAAAGCTCCGTCCCTAAATCTCTATGTGTAAATTTTAAGGAAGTCGCTTTTATTAAAAAAGCGGCCTCCTAAATTGCACTATGACCAAATAAACCAAATAAATAAATATCCTGAAATTACTGCTGACAAAGTAAATGGTACGCTGTATTTCATAAATTCTTTCGTGCTCACATCATAACCTTCTTTTCTTAAAATACCGATGCCAGTAATATTTGCTGATGCTCCAACAGGAGTTAAGTTTCCTCCCAAAGTAGCTCCTATTAATAGTCCAAAATATAAAATGTATGGCTCAACACCTATATATGAAGCAATATAGCCTGTAACTGGTAGCATTGTTGCTACATAAGGTATATTGTCTATGAATCCAGAAAAAATTACAGAAGCCCAAACTAATATTGTATAAATAACAAATAAATTACCGCCACTAAATTTTAAAAATGCTTTACTTATATCTTCAATAAGACCAACTTCTGTTATGCTCCCTATTACTATAAAAAGTCCTGTCAACAAAAACAAAGTTGTGAAGTCTATTTCCTTTAATGCCCATAAAGAAACTCTAAAATTACCTGTTTTTAATATTTGCCTCAATAAACTAATAAAAAATAATGTCATACAAATAAATCCATTAGTATTTGTTGGTTTATCTGGTATAAATGAAGCTGCAATTAAAAGAACTATTATTCCTAAAAGTACAACAGTAGGAAAAAAATCTTCAACTCTTGTTTTTTTCATTGCTTTAATTGGTCGTTTTTCATTTCTAAATAAATATAATAAAACTAATATAGATATTATTGCACCTATTTCAACAGCCCAAAATATGCTCAATCTTCCTTTAAAAAAGAAAAAGTCTAAAAAGTTCATATTTGCATGTCCGCCTAATAAAATTGAAGTTGTATCCCCTACTAACGTAGCTGCACCTTGTAAATTAGATGAAATTGCAATACATATGACACTTGGTACCGGTGAAATATGAAGTTTTTTAGCTATAGTTACTGCCACAGGAGCAATCATTAAAACAGTTGCCACATTATCCACAAATGCAGAAATTACTCCTGCAAATAAAGATAAAAAAACCGTTGACCACATTACATTACGTGATCTTTCTATAATATTATCTGCTAATAACGAAGGCATTTTGGATTCTATAAAAAAATTGACCACACCCATTGTGCCTGCAATCATCATTATAACATTCCAATCAATTACTTCAGTGACTTTTTCTAAAGGCAATATTCCTAATGCAACAAATAATAATCCAGAACAAATTGCAACATAATGCCTGTAATTTGAAAAACCTAAAAGTAGTACATAAGTTAACACAAATATGATTAATGCAGTAGTTTTCATTTTATCTCCTAACATTTATATAATCTATATTTTTATATGCTAACTAGTCCCATATTATTACACCAAAAATTTAGAAGATTTAGGGACGGAGCTTTTGCTGCAAAAGGTCCGTCCCTAAGCAGCGAAAGCTCCGTCCCCAAACTCTCCAAGGGTCCGTCCCTAAATTGCTAAATTATTTTAAGTATGTATTTAAAAATTGTTTATTTATTTCTTCTGGTACTAAGCTTCCTCCTGTTGCCCATGCTATGTGGGTTGCGTTTTGCATTTTATCAAGAAGCTGATGTAAATCAATATATTTTTTTCCTTCAACAGAAGAATTTAAAGCAATAACTCCTTCAAATGCTGCACATGCTGATGGTTCTATGTAAATATTTTCTGACTCAGCTAAATATCTCATGTAATCGTACAATTTATAATCATCAACTGTCAAAAGTCCACTTAATATGTAATCCATTTTTTTGCCCACTAATTTCGAAGGTCTTCCAACTGCTAATCCGTCCGCGTGAGTTTTACCATCAAGTCCTAAATCTTGAACGCTTATTTGATCGTGCAATCCTGTTGCCATTCCTATAAGCATGCATGGTGCATGTGTTGGCTCTATGAAAAAACAATGTACATTGTCTTTAAAAACTGATTTTAATCCGTATGTTATTCCTCCTGGTGCTCCTCCTACTCCGCATGGCAAATATACAAACAAAGGATGATTTTCATCAACTATAATTTTCATTTCATCAAGCTGTTTTTTTAATCTTCTTGCCGCTACTGCATATCCTAAAAATAAATTCATTGAATTTTCATCGTCTACAAAATAACTTGAGGGATCTGCATCGGACATTTTTCTGCCTTCTTCTACTGCTTTAGAAAAGTCGCTGTCATATTCAATAACCGTTGCTCCTTTTGATCTTAACAAGTCTTTTTTCCACTGTTTTGCATCGGAAGACATGTGAACTATGACATTAAATCCCAGAGTTGCAGACATTATTCCTATACTAAGTCCTAAATTTCCTGTGGACCCTACTTGAATTTTATATGACTTAAAAAAATCCTTATATTTTTGTTCAGATAATACAGAATAATCATCGTCAG
>JARBUP010000053.1 GCA_029239575.1 Bacillota bacterium | reverse complement strand
TAGTAAATCTTTATAGTTTTCCATTTTGTATCACCTTATTTCTTTATATATATAAAACTTAAAATACTGCTTTATAGCTTATAGGTAAAGATAAAATTATTTGTCAAAACTATTTTTTATTTCATTATATATGTCTCTAACTAATTTTTCATTTATTGAAACATTCTGCCAAATTTCCTGTGCTGCTACAGCCTGAGCTACTAACATATATAGTCCATTTACAGTTTTTATATTTAGGTTTTTAGCTTGTTTTAGTAAAAGAGTTTCTTCTGGATTATACACTAAATCTACTACTACTGAAAAATTTGATAAAACATTTTCTTTTACCGGAGAATCTTCTATATTAGGATACATTCCACATGGAGTGCAATTAATAAGAATATCCTGATTTTTTAAATTATTTATTTCATCATAAGATATTATTTTAAAATCTTTTATTTTCTTTGCTGCATTAAGAGGATCTCGGCTTACATAAATAATATCATTTATTTTATTATCAACTAAGTATTGAACTACAGCCTTTGATGAACCTCCGGTGCCAAGCACTACTGCATTTTTATTTAAAATGTCTACCTCTGAATTTTTTAAAGATGCTCCAAATCCATGATAATCAGTATTATGGCCTGTTAGTACACCATCTGAGAATGATATAGTATTAATTGCACCTATTTTTTTAGCTTCTTCAGAAATATTATCTAAATACTGCATAATTTGTATTTTGTAAGGTATGGTTACATTTACCCCTTTGGCACCAAGAGTTTTTAATCCTTGTACAGATTTATATAAATCATTTTTTTCTATTTCAAGTAAGTTATATAATCCATTAGATTTTATTTTTTGTAGTATCAAATGATGTATCTTTGGAGAAAAGCTGTGTCCTAATTTTTCTCCTATTAACCCATAAAAATTACTCATAATAATTCACCTCATATTTTTATATTGCTAAAATTATCAACTTAATAACTTAAGTGATGGTCACTTTAAATATAATTTTCTAATTCTTCAAAACTAACTTCTTTAATAATACCTACACCTATTTTTTTAATCATAATTAAGCTGATATTTTTCCCACTGCTTTTTTTATCTAAAAATATGGAGTTATATATTTCTTCCATATTTATTTCTGGTATTTCGTATGGCAAGTCATATTTTTTTAATACTTCTTCTAAATGTTTTGATACATTCTTTTCTGTAATGTTAAGTTTTTCGCTTTTTTTAGTTATGTGAACCATTCCAATAGCCACTGCTTCACCGTGAGAATAATGCTTATAATTAAAGTATTTTTCTAAAGCATGCCCCAATGTATGGCCAAAGTTTAAAAGCATTCTTTCTCCAAAATCTTTTTCATCTTTTTCAACTACTATTTTTTTTATATTACAGCATTTAAATATTAATGAATCAATATTATCTAAAAGTTCTTTTTCATTTTTATAATTAATTAACTCATCAATAATACTATTATCTTTTATACATCCATACTTTATAACTTCCGACAATCCATCATTGAAAAACCTTTTTTCTAACGTTCTTAAAAAATGTGGATCTATGAAAACTGCTTTTGGATGATAAAAGCTTCCAACTAAGTTTTTCCCCCAAGGTAAATCAACAGCTACCTTTCCACCTATACTGCTATCAACTTGAGCAAGAAGGGAGGTTGGAACTTGAATATAATCCACTCCTCTTAAATAAGTAGAAGCTGCAAACCCACCTAAGTCACCTATAACTCCACCACCAAATGTTATTATTAAATCTGTTCTTCCAAGTTTGAAATCACAAAGTTCAAAATATACCTTTTTAAGAGTATCTATGGACTTACTTTCTTCTCCAGGTTTTACAGAAATAATTTTGGTGTTAAAGCTATTTTCTTCAATGGTTTTTTTAAAATTTTCTACATAAAGTTTTTCTAAATTGCTATCTGTAATTATAGCTATTTTTTTGTTGTTATAATTTTCTTGTAAATATTTTATAATTTTATTTGTAATATTTCTTTCGATATAAATATTGTAGTTAGCCTCTCTAAGGTTTACTTCGATTGTTTTCATATAATTAGTCTTCTTTCTTTTAAAAGTCTTGTTAAAGAGTATAACTCAAATGAATTTGAATTATTTTCTTACTACCTTACTATATTAGCAATTTGTTTTAAATCTTTCATAAGCGATTCGAATTTTTCAGGTTTTAAAGATTGTTGGCCATCACACTTAGCATTTGGGGGATCATTGTGTACCTCTATAATGAGTCCATCTGCTCCTACAGCTACAGCGGCTTTAGACAATGGTTCCACCATCCACCACATTCCTGCAGCATGACTTGGATCGACTATTACTGGTAAATGACTTAATCTTTTTATTGCTGGTATAGCACTTAAATCTAAAGTATTTCTTGTGTAAGTCTCAAAAGTTCTTATGCCTCTTTCACATAAAATTATATTTCCATTGCCTTCTGACATAATATACTCTGCAGACATAATCAATTCCTCAATAGTTGCAGATAACCCTCTCTTTAAAAGAATAGGTTTATTTGTCTTTCCTAATTCTTTTAAAAGTTCAAAGTTTTGCATATTTCTTGCTCCAACCTGTATGATATCAACATCTTGAACAAATTGATCTATCATATCAGTGGACATAATTTCTGTAACAATTGGAAGGCCTGTTTCTTCTCTTGCAATTTTTAATAATTCCAATCCTTCTTTTTTAAGTCCTTGGAAACTATATGGTGAAGTTCTTGGTTTAAAAGCTCCACCTCTTAAGAAAGTAGCTCCACTTTCCTTTACGCTTTTTGCAATTTCAATAATCTGAGATTCACTTTCTACAGAACAAGGGCCTGCCATAACTGTTAATTCATTACCTCCTATGGTTCTGCCATTAACTTCTATAACCGTGTTATCTGGGTGAAATAATCTATTTGCTAATTTATAAGGTTGCTGTACTTTAGTAACCCTTTCTACAATATCAAATGCTTCAATTTTGCTTGGGTCAATTCTTGTAGTGTCTCCTATAAGCCCTAAAACACATTGATTCTCACCTTGAACTAAACTTACTTTACAATCTTCCATCTCTATCCTTCTTATTAATTTATTTATTTCATCTATTGTAGCACTTCCCCTAATAATTACAATCATTCTGATAACCCTCCAATTTTTTAATAATTCAATTTTAGTTTCAAAAATTCATATATAATTAATAACTCTATTGCCGGCCAAAGAGTCAGTTAATACATTTTTATATCAAATTTCCATATTTTGTATATATTTAAGTAAAAAAAATAAGGCTCTAATGAGCCTTATTTTATAAATCAATTTTATAGCAATACACCTGTAGCATTACTATATAATATTAACTTCGATTTATTAAACTCATTGGAAAGTGAATGTATTTTTTTATAATAAAAGTAACCAGCGCTAAAATAAAAGTAGCCCCAGCTAAAATAAAAATAAAATTTTTCATTAATTCCCTTTCCAATGATATTTTTCATGAATTTACCCTCAAGTAATTTTTGTTTTAGATTTTATCTATAGATAATAATCCGTCTCTCATAGATATTGTACGTATTATATATTACTCAATTCTATTATGTCAAGAAATAATTTTATGTTTCACAATATTTTTTAAAAATTAATTATAAAATTTAATTTTTTTGTAATAATATGAAGAAAACGTTAAATAATACAATTAATGAAATAGTATTTATAAACATTATATTGAAATACTACTAAAATAATTTAACATATTTGTAAAATATTCTTTGAAAATAAGGAAAATTGTGATAGTATAATGAAAAGAAAAGATTATGATTTACCAATTTAAAACAATTAGTATATTTAGTCTATAAAATATAAATGATAAATGTCTACATAAGGAGGATAACATGAGTGATAACAACTTAGGTGAAAATAATAGGGAATCGGTAAATTTCATACAGAAAATTATAAACGAAGATAATTTAAAAGGTACATATAATCAGAAAGTACACACGAGATTTCCTCCAGAGCCTAATGGATATCTTCACGTAGGTCATGCAAAATCCATATGCTTAAATTATGGCCTTGCTAAGAAAAACAATGGCATATTTAATTTAAGATTTGATGATACAAATCCAGTAAAAGAAGATGATTCTTTCGTAGAATCAATTATAAAAGATGTTAAATGGTTATGTCCTGATTGGGAAGAAGTAATTTTTTATGCATCTAATTATTTTGAAAAAATGTATTCTTATGCTGTAGAGTTGATTAATAAAGGATTAGCATTTGTTGATGATTTATCAGCAGATGAAATACGTGATTATAGAGGAACTCTAACTGAACCTGGAAAGATGAGTCCTTATAGAAACAGAACTATAGAAGAAAATTTATTTTTATTTGAAAAAATGAAAAACGGCGAATTTAAAAATGGTGAAAAAGTTTTAAGAGCTAAAATAGATATGTCAAGTCCTAATATTAATATGAGAGATCCTGTAATATATAGAATATTGCATGAAAAACATCACAATACCGGGGACAACTGGTGTATATATCCTATGTATGATTATGCACATCCTATTGAAGATGCAATAGAAGGAATAACTCATTCTATTTGTACTTTAGAATTTGAAGACCATAGACCATTTTATGATTGGCTTTTAAATAATTTAGATGACTTCAAAAAAGCTCCAACCAAACAAATAGAATTTGCTAAATTATTTTTAACTAAAACTATGATGGGCAAAAGATATTTAAAAAGAATGGTTGAAGAAAATTATGTTGATGGATGGGATGACCCACGTATGCCAACTATCGCAGCTTTAAGAAGAAGAGGGTATACTCCAGAATCCATCAATAATTTCTGTGAAGCAATAGGTGTTTCTAAAGCACAGAGCGTTGTTGATATTTCAATGCTTGAATTTGCCATAAGAGATGATTTAAGTCCTAAAGCTCCTCGTACAATGGCAGTTTTAGATCCAATTAAACTTATTATAACTAATTATCCTGAAGATAAGGTTGAGTATGTTGAAGCTGAAAATAATTCTGATAACCCTGAACTTGGAAATCGAATGATACCATTTTGCAGAGAAGTATATATTGAAAGAGATGATTTCATGGAAAATCCTCCTAAAAAATATTATAGGCTTTTCCCGGGAAATGAAGTGCGTTTAAGAAATGCTTATTTTGTAAAATGTGAGAATTTTATTAAAGATGAAAATGGAAATGTAATTGAAGTACATTGTACATATGATCCTGAAACAAAAAGTGGTACTGGTTTTACAGGAAGAAAAGTTAAAGGAACATTACACTGGGTTTCTGCAAAACATTCTGTTGATGCAGAAGTTAGATTATATGATTATATGATGGAAGAAGAAGACTACGACAAAACTAATTTCTTAGAAAAATTAAATCCAAATTCTAAGATTGTAGTTAAAAACTGTAAAGTTGAACCAACTATGAATGACTGCAGTATTGGAAGTAGATTCCAGTTTTTAAGACATGGATTTTTTATAAAAGACCAAGATTCAAGAAATGATAATTTAGTATTTAATAGGATTGTATCTTTAAAAAGTAGTTATAAATAAAATAAGGGGCGGATAATAAATTACCGCCCCTACAATACATTTTATACGGAGACAAATTTTGAACATTAATCAATTAATAAATGAAATTTTAAATGAAAATAAATTTATATATGCTGTATTTACTACACAAAGGAATAAAAGTGACAATCCATATAAAAAAATAACAGCAAGGCCTGTTGCTATTAAATCAGAAAATATCATTCAACTTGAGAAATTTACTGATACTAAAGTTTTTCATGAGAATTTATCATATGAAGAAGCATGTACGGTGTTAGTTGATTTAATTATTAATGATTACAGAAATATAAATGTTTTTTCAAAGCATGCTGATTATCAGCTTATGGTAAGTAAAAAAGGAAGTGTGAAAGTTATAGAAAATAAGCCTTCTAAAACATTAAAAGTAGAAGAACACAATAAAATAAAGCAGTATATTATTCCTGAAAATGAGCCATGTGATTTTTTAACTTATCTTGGAGTTATGAATGAAGATGGCAAAGTTTTATCAAAAAAATATGATAAGTTTAAACAAATTAATAAATTTTTAGAAATAGTTGATGATTCTTTAAAAGATACAAATATAAAAGATGATTTCATGATCATTGATTTTGGATGCGGTAAAGCATATTTAACATTTGCTTTATATTATTATTTTTATAAAATTAAAAATATTAATGTAAAAATTATTGGCCTTGATTTAAAAGATGATGTAATTAGATTTTGTAATGAAACTGCCAAGAAATTAAAATATGATAAATTGCAATTTGAAATTGGAGACATAAAGGATTTTAACTTCAAATCAAGTGTTGATATGATTGTTACTCTACATGCATGCGATAATGCAACTGATGCTGCATTAGTTAAAGCTATTAAATGGAATACAGAAATTATATTATCTGTTCCATGCTGTCAGCATGAATTTTATGACAAAATAGGTAATTCAGCTTTAGAACCAATGTTAAAACATGGTCTTATAAAAGAAAGAGTATCATCATTAGTTACTGATTCTCTTAGAAGTTTGTTTTTAGAAAAAAAAGGATATAAAGTACAGCTCCTTGAATTTATTGCAATGGAACATACTCCTAAAAATATATTAATAAGAGCTATAAAAACTAATAAAGATATCAATAAAGCAGAAAAAGAATATGAAAGTTTTAAAACTTTCTGGAATTTAAATGATTTATTTATAGAAAATTATTATAACGAGCAATGTAATTAAACGCAGAAAATTAGCTAATGTAACAGGCGGGAATTATGATAGAATACATTTTTGATTCACATGATAGAGAATTATTTGAATATATATTGGATAATATCCCGGATACCATCACTGTTGTAGATAAAAATGGAAATGTAATATTTTTTAATTCAACAGCTGAAGAATATTACAGAGTAAAAAGAAGTGAAATTTTAGGTAAAAGTGTTGTTGACTTTTTCCCCGGTGCAATATTACCAAAAGTACTACAACAAGGAAATTCCTATGACAATATATACTCAAGCCCTAGGGAAAATAGTTACGTAGTTTTAAGTGCTGTTCCACTTAAAGATAACAATGGTAATATAATAGGTGCTCTTGCTAGGGATAGGGATATAACTGAAATTGTAAAATTAAGCGATTTATTAAATAAAACACAATCAAGTCTTTTACAATTAGAAAAGCAATATTCTAAAATTTTTTCAATAGGAGAATCTTATTTTTCTAAAATAATTAGTAATAATGCAAATTTTATTTCAGTAATAAATCTATGTAAAAATATATCTAAATCTCCATTAAATATTCTTTTAAGAGGAGAAAGTGGTACAGGTAAAGAACTTTTTGCAAAAGCTATTCATTATGAAAGTGGAAGAAGTGGCAAATTTATTCCAATTAATTGTAGCTCAATTCCAAAGGATTTGTTTGAAAGCGAAATGTTTGGATATGAAGCTGGAGCATTTACAGGAGCAAAAAGCTCAGGTAAAATGGGAAAAATAGAAGAAGCTGAGGGTGGAACATTATTTCTTGATGAAATAGGTGATATGCCCATGGAACTTCAGCCAAAGTTACTGAGAATTTTAGAAGATGGTGAAGTTACAAGAATTGGCGGAAATAAACCCCAAAAAATAGATACAAGGATAGTTTCTGCTACTAATAAAGATATCCGCGAGTTAATTAAGGAAGATAAATTTAGAAAAGATTTATATTACAGATTAGATGTTTTTCAAATAAATATACCTCCTTTAAGAGAAAGAAAGCATGATATAGTACTTCTTGCTAATAATTTTTTACAGCTTTTTTGCATGGAACAGGGAATAAATATAATAGAAATTCCAAAAGATATACTTGATATATTTTCTGCGTACAGCTGGGAAGGCAATGTAAGAGAACTCAAAAATGTTATTCAGCGTTGTGCAATAATGGCTCATCAAAGCAGTAAAGGTAAAATAGAAAAGTCATTTTTACCTACCTACATGCAAGAAATAGAAATAATTAATCAAGGTGTGGATTGTAATTTTATCGATTTATCAGAACGTAATGATCTACAACAAGGTTTGGATCATTATTTGGAAAATGTAGAAAAAAACATAATAATACAAACTCTGAAAAATACAAAATTCAATAAATCTGAGGCTGCTAAAACATTAAAAATACCAAGAGCCACTCTATATTATAAAATGGAAAAGTACGGAATTGTCGAATAAATTTATTCAACAAATAAGAAAGGAACAATATGGGAAATATAAAATTAGCTGCAATTAGTTCATTTGGATTGGAAGCTATAGTTAAAAGAGAATTAAATGATTTAGGTTATGAAAATGTTAATACTGATAATGGTTGGATGTATTTTGATGGAG
The DNA here is from genome assembly GCA_029239575.1 of Bacillota bacterium. Classification (GTDB taxonomy): domain Bacteria; phylum Bacillota; class Clostridia; order Tissierellales; family Sedimentibacteraceae; genus Sedimentibacter. Next base: position 4,620 of record JARBUP010000053.1, on the reverse strand, counting down.
ATGTTGAAGATATTCCAAAAGCAAATATTAATTTAAGATGTGCGGATAGAGTTATGCTTGTTATGGGACAATTTGAAGCATTAAGTTTTGAGGAATTGTTTGATAAAACATATGAACTTCCATGGGAAGATTGGATTTCAAAAGATGGTATATTTACTGTTAAAGGTAAATCTGTAAAATCAAAACTTTATTCAACTCCTGACTGCCAAGCATTAGTTAAAAAAGCTATATCTAAAAAACTTTGTGAGCATTATGATGTTGAATGGATGCCAGAAACAGGTCCTGAGTACACAGTTTTAATATCAATTCACAAAGATATAGCAACTGTTTCAATTGATACAACAGGTGCAAGGGAAGGACTGTTTAAAAGAGGATATAGAGAAAATTCTACTATAGCACCTTTAAAAGAAACAATGGCAGCAGCTCTTGTTATGTTAAGTTATTGGAAAAAGGACAGAATTTTATATGACCCTATGTGCGGTTCTGGTACAATTGCAATAGAAGCTGCTTTAATTGGAAGAAACATTGCTCCTGGATTAAATAGAAAATTTGCATCCATGCAGTGGTCAAAAGTTAAAGAAGAATATTGGAAAGAAGCTAAAATAGAAGCAAGAAAAAAAATAGATTTGGATTCTGAAATAAAAATTTACGCCTCTGATGTAAGCGAAAAAGCAATAAAAATTGCTCAGGAAAATGCAATTGAAGCTGGTGTTGATGACTGCATTGAGTTTTTTGTAAAAGATGTTATGACTATACAAAAACCAATGTGTGAATACGGCATTTTAATAACAAACCCGCCATATGGTGAACGTATTGGTGAAAGTGAAGATATTGCAAAACTTCACAAAAAATTAGGTGATGTCTTTGGAAAAGATGCAACATGGTCAAAATATATAATAACAGCAATTGAAACATTTGAAAAAGAATTTGGTATAAAGGCAGATAAGAAAAGAAAACTCTTTAACGGTAATGTTAAAGTAGATTATTATCAATATTTTGGTAAAAGGCCTGAAAAATAAATAAATATTGTGATATACTTGTTATAAAAATTCCAAATGTAAATTTTAATTTAAATATATTGAATTCTGTTTGTTTTTATTGTAAACTGTATACAGGTTTACTTTTATAATATTGCGTTTACGATATTAATGCGGTGAGGCAGTGATAATGGATGAGGTTAGTGCAGGAGGCATTGTTTTTTTCAAGAACAATATTCTGATGTTAAGAAAATTTAACGGTGATTGGGTTCTTCCAAAAGGCAGAGTTGAACAAGATGAAACAATCAAAGATGCTGCTATACGTGAAGTATATGAAGAAAGTAAAGCAAAAGTAAATGTTATAAAATATCTTGGCAAAATATATTATGAGTTTAACAGAACAAGTTACAAAGAAAAAATTAAAGTTAACAAAGAAGTATATTGGTATTTAATGATGGCTCGCAATATGAACTGTACTGCTCAAAAAAATGAAGGCTTTAAGGAAGCAAAATTTCTTCCTTTCGAAAGATCATTAAAAATTGCTCGTTATGATGATGAAAGGAAAATTATCAAAAAAGCTATTGACGATATTAAATTTCATTGTTATAAATAAAGGTGAGGATATGACTTTTTCTTCAAAAATAAAACAGGAATTATCCAGGACAGAAATAGGTAAATCATGTTGTTTAAAAGCTGAAATATCTGCTTTAGTCAGAACAACTGGGTACATAAGTTTTAAAGGGTTTAATAAATTAGAAATTGAACTTTCAACAGAAAATGCAGCAGTTGCGAGGCGTATTTTTAAGGTGTTAAAAACACTTTATAATATGCAAACAGAAGTTACAGTTAAAAAAAGCAATAGACTCAAGAAGCATAATAATTATATCATTACAATAGAAGATGACAAAGTAAAGCTATTTCTTCAAGATACAATGCTTATTAAAAAGGATGAAGAAATAAATTTTATGAACTTTGATTTTGCAGTACCAGCTGAACTTGTTAAGCGTGATTGCTGCAAAAGAGCATATATAAAAGGCTCTTTTATGGGATGTGGTTCTATATCGGATCCTGAAAAATCATATCATGCAGAATTTGTTAACAACCATGAACAGCATGGTTTAGGACTTTGTGAAATAATGACAGCTTATGATTTAAATGCTAAAATGATTTTTAGAAAAAATTATTATGTAACTTATATAAAAGAAAGCGAACAAATTTCTGATTTAATGAATGTTATGGGTGCCCACAATGCATTATTAGAATTCGAAAATGTTAGGGTTGTTAAAGAAACAAGAAATAGAATTAATAGAGTAATAAATTGCGAAACTGCCAATCTTGACAAAATAGTAGATACTTCTATGAGGCAGATTAAACTTATAAAAGTTTTGAAAAGGCATAAAGCTGTAGATAAACTTCCTGAAAACTTAAGGGAACTTGCATATTTAAGACTTAAACATAGTAATGCAAGTTTAAAAGAACTTGGCGAATTGTTAAAACCACCCCTTGGTAAATCAGGTGTGAATCATAGATTAAAGAAAATAGAAAAAATAGCCGAAGAATTATTAGAACAAGAGAAAAGAGGTGTGTGAAATGAGATCACAAAAAGTTTTATTAAAAAACAGAATAGGATTGCACGCAAGACCAGCAGCTATATTTGTTAAAAAAGCAAGAAATTTTGACAGTGAGATTATTATTAAAAAAGGTATTCAAGAAGCTAATGGTAAAAGCATAATAAGCATAATGGCACTTGGAGCTATGAAAGACGATGAATTAATAATCCTTACAAAAGGTTCTGATGAAGATAAATGCATAACAGAATTAGCAGCACTTTTAGAATCTATGGATGAAGAAGAATAAAAATTAAATATTTAATTATTAATGCGGGAGGGTATAAACCCTCCTGTTTAATGTCCAATCACGGAAGATAGAGACCATTGAAAACGTCTATTGTCATCCTGAACGTTAGTGAAGGATCTTTAAATTGTTGAAATAATGAGATTATTAGACGTTATCAGGCGGTTGTCTTTAAAAATAAATAATTAAGGAGTACATAATAAAATGGAAAATAAAGTATTAGCTATTGTGGATAGAAGAGAAGTAAAAGAATCAGATTTAACTCAACTTTTAAATAATTTAGGACAAAATGCAGCATATTTTCAAGGCGAAGAAGGAAGAAAAAAGTTAATCGAAGAGCTTGTAATGCATGAATTATTGTATTCAGAAGCTATAGAAAATGATTTTGATAAGCAAGAAGATTTCTTGCAAGTTTTCAATAATATGAAAAAATCAATGCTTCAACAATATGCTTTAAGCAAAGTTATGAACAACATTCAAGTTACTGATGAGGAATTAAAAGAGTATTATGAAAATAATATTTCTAAATTCAAAACTGAAGAATCTGTAAAAGCAAGCCATATTCTTGTTGATTCAGAAGAAAAAGCAAATGAAATTTTAGAAGATATTACTGATGGATTATCTTTTGAAGAAGCTGCAAAACAAAATTCTTCATGCCCTTCAAAAGCTCAAGGTGGAGATCTTGGTCAATTTGGAAGAGGACAAATGGTTCAAGAATTTGACGAAAAAGTATTTTCAATGAAAAAGGGAGAAATTAGCGAACCTGTTAAAACTCAATTCGGATATCATATAATTAAAGTTACAGATGTAATTTCTGAAAGAAATTCTTCATTGGAAGAAGTTAAAGATCAAATTAAAAGAGAAGTTATTAACTTAAAACAAGAAGAAGCATATAAAAACAAAAACGTAGAACTTAGAAACAGATATATGGTAGAATATAAATAATAATAAAGTCCCTAAGGGGACTTTATTTTGATAATTATGTTATAAGTAACAACGGTTAAGGAGGTATTTTAGAATTGGAATACGATTTACTATTATTTAATGGAAATATTGTAAGGTTTAATGAAAATAACAATTACAATTGGATACTAATAAAGGGAAATGTTATAGTAGATGCTGGCTTTGGTAAAGTTGAAGATGAGTATAAAAATAACTGTATAAATATTGTTGATTTAAATGAAAAAACAGTTTTACCTGGTTTTTATGATAGCCATGTTCATTTTATCCAAACTGCTTTACATGCAGAAAATCTCGACTTAAATGGGGTTAAAAACCATTATGAAATAGAAAAAAGACTAAAAAACTGGATATCAAAATACCCTCAAAATAAATTAATATATTGCTATGGCTTAGAAATTTCAGATTTAATGGAAGAAAAATGGCCAAATAGAAGGAATCTTGATAATATATCCAAGGAATACGCTATAATGATTAATAGTAGGGATTTTCATAATAGTATATTAAATACAAAAGCTATTAATATTTTAAAAACTCCTCTTACAATTGATGGAGTTGAAAAAGATGAACAAGGTAATCCAAGCGGTATATTTAATGGAATGGCAAATGCTTTATTACGTAAAAAAATACTTAAGACATATCAAACACAAGATAAAATTAGATTAATTCAAAACCTAATAAATAGTATTTTAAAAAAAGGTGTTACTAGTATTCATGCAGTTGAAGGCGGATTTGATTTTATAGCTAAAGATGCTCTTTTAATAAATTCCATGGATGAATTGCCTATTGATATTTCATTATTTTACAGTACTACGGATATTGCAAAAAT
>JARBUP010000346.1 GCA_029239575.1 Bacillota bacterium | reverse complement strand
TAATATAAGTAAATGGAAAAGCATACGAGTACCTGGAAACATAACACATTTACTACGAAGTAAATGAATTAAAATTCTTTGTAGTACATTATAAGCACGTGGAGTGTATTTCAAAATTGATATTTACAGGCTAAACAGAAAAAAAGCTTCTGTCTAGCTTTTTTTTTGTTTCAAGATTTATAAAGCCATTTATAAAAATAACTAATACTCTCTTAATTTTTCGACAAAATCTTTGTTGACTAGATTGTAGAATAAAGAAGACTCATATTATGTCGGAAGATAGTAGTTAAAGTAGTATCTATATTGGAAAAGTTGCCATATTATCCTAATGTAAACTTGGACTTTGTATTAATTTAATAATGTTGCTGCTGCTATTCAAATAGATTTAAATCTGTATACTCCTTTTTTCCCTCTTAAAGAAAATATTTAAAATATCTTATGTTATTGAGAATTTGTAATAAGTAAAATTAGAGAGGAGTAATTAGTAATTGTTATTTAATTCATTGGAGTTTTTATTTATATTTTTGCCATTTGTTTTTATAGTTTACATGCTACTAAATAAAAATAAATTAGTTAACCTGGCGATCATATGGTTAACATTAAGTTCTCTGTTCTTTTATAGTTGGTGGAACATACTATATTTGCCATTGATACTTATCTCGATGATAATAAATTTTTTGATAGGAAAACAATTAGGGAAAGATAGTACATTTATAAGTCGGAAGTCTGTATTGACTATAGGTATCACCCTTAATGTTGCGTTATTGGGATATTATAAGTATTCAGATTTCTTTATAGAAAATATAAATAATTTTTTTCCAACTAATATGTCTCTACTTAATTTAGCTTTACCTCTAGCTATTAGTTTCTTTACCTTTCAACAGATAGCGTACTTAGTAGATGCATATAAAGGTGAAACTAATGATTATAACTTCTGGTCTTACGCATTATTTGTAAGTTTTTTCCCTCAATTGATAGCAGGTCCAATTGTACAGCATAACGAAATACTGCCGCAGTTTGCCAATATTAGAAATAAATTTATTAACTATGAAAATATTACATTAGGAACTTTTATTTTTTCTATTGGCTTATTTAAAAAAGTTGTAATTGCAGATACTTTTGGAGTATGGGCAACAAATGGTTTTGATAATACTGAAATACTAACTTTTTTTGAAGCATGGATAGTCTCATTATCGTATACTTTCCAACTCTATTTTGACTTTAGTGGGTATACCGATATGGCAATAGGGATATCATTATTTTTTAATATTAAACTACCAATTAACTTTAATTCACCTTACAAAGCTTTAAATATTCAAGACTTTTGGAAAAGATGGCATATAACTTTAGGTAGATTTTTAACAAATTATATTTATATCCCGCTTGGTGGAAGCCGAAAGGGGAAACTAAGAACATATATAAATGTTCTATTGGTTTTTCTAATCAGTGGTTTCTGGCATGGTGCTGGTTGGACATTTATTTTTTGGGGATTTCTTCATGGTATGGCAATGGTGGTTAATCGTTACTGGCAGACATTTAATATAAAAATGAATTCTATATTAGCGTGGCTTATTACTTTTAATTTTGTGAATGTAACTTGGGTGTTTTTTAGAGCTGAAACGTGGGGAGATGCTTTAAAGGTACTTAATGGAATGCTCGGTCTAAATGGTGTTGCATTACCCGATGTAGGAATTGTCGAAAACAAACTTTACTTTTTGGTTAATTATGGAATAGTTTTTAAAGCATTTTTTACTGATGATATGTCAGTTATTAAGTCAATTATAAGGCATTGCTATTTTCGGTTTGGGTTGTATTTTTATGAAAAATTCATTAGAAATGAAAAAAGAGTTAAAAATAAATTTTATATCATCTCTTAGATTAGCGATCATTGTTTTCATAGCATTATTATGTATTTACTCCAATCAAAATATTTCTGAATTCTTGTATTTCAATTTCTAAGGGGATAACATGAATAAACATAAAAAGTTTATGCTTAATATTTTTCTTTCTTTAATAGGTATTACAATCATTTATACTTTTCTGATTTTTAATTATTATACAACTATTGAATTATTGTGGGTTAATAGTTTAAAAGAGAAAAAGGATAGTTACGCGGCTGCTGAAGATGGAAATAAAATCATTTTTACTAGTGGTAGTAACACCTTATTTGGAGTTAGAACTAGCAATATAACTGAAGAATTAGGTATTCCAACATACAACTTAGCAATTCATGCAGCATTAGGAATTGATTTTATTCTTGAAGAAGCTAAAGAAGTTCTTAGAAGTGGTGATACAGTTATTATTCCAATGGAATATGCAATTTTAATGTCTGATGAAGCCAGTAAAAAGCTTGCATTCGATTATTATAGACTTTTTGATAAGAATAATTTGAATAGAATAAATTCACTAGATAAAATGCGATATGTTTTTCAAAATAATCCAATAAATGCATTAGAACACACTGCACTTGCTTTACAGGTTAAAGATGTTACGGAGGTTTCATATAAAAGCTCATATGTAAATGGTAATGGTGATCAGACTAAACACTATGAACATTCAGAAGAAATTCTTAGAAATGTTGAGCCAATCGTGTTACCCGATGAAATGAAAGAAACTGTAGGATTAAAAAGAATAAAAGAATTTAATATTTGGTGTAATGAAAATAATATTACCTTTTATTTTATGTATCCTTCGACCATTCTTTTCGATGAATATTATCAAAAGCCATATAGTAATTACTTTAACTTTTTAGAAAGCTATTTTTCTGAAAATAATATTTCTGTTATAGGTAGTCCGTATGATTCTTTTTATGATATATCTTTGTTCCATGATACAAATTACCACCTAAATGAAAAAGGCATGACAATTAGAACAGAATATATTATAAAACAAATAGACAAACTTAAATAACATTTCACTCACATGAGTTTAATGTTAATTTAAGGTATTAATAAGAGTTTTTCCAATACATTATGTTCCTCCTAACTATTGT
>JARBUP010000052.1 GCA_029239575.1 Bacillota bacterium | reverse complement strand
GTTAAAATAACTGGATTTTCCTGAGGTGGAGCCGAATTTGGCATTGTTTCGGAGAAACAATATGAGAATGATGGTATTTATAATGTTGAAGGTTTGAATATTATTGTAGATGAAGATTTAGAAAATGCAGTAGAAGGTTTAAGCATTGATTATAAAGAAGGACTATTTAAAAAAGACTTCGAAATAAAACCATTATACTAATTTAAAATTTAGCGGATGTTTATTAAATTAAACATCCGCTTTCTTAAAATTATATAAACTATACATTTATAAAATTATGCTATAATTAAGCAAACGATAACAATTAATAGGGGGTATATCTTGGAGCTTTGTTAGATTCTTTGTTTAGCGGATGTCCTGGTGCCGACATGATTGTAACTTATGATAATGCGACATTTATTGAAGAGTTATATAAATATCCTTTGGTAAAGAAGGTTAGCAGAGTTTATAGTAATTAATAATTTTAAGGCAATCCTAAGTTAATTAGGGTTGCCTTTTTTATGGAAGACAGAATTTATTAGTTAATGATATAGATTGACAAGTATTTAAATTTTAAATATAATTATTTAAAGTAATAACTTAGCATACTGATAAAGGCAAACTTAGTGAAAGCTAAGGACGCAAAGCCACGGGCCTAAATGGTAGTTACCAAGGTAGCCGAGTTACCAAAATTGCAAATACAAATAAAAGTATTAGCTCTGTTTGGCTCTTCCAATCAGGGCTAATTTTATTATCAATATTAATTATAAAAGTTGAAAATATGTTCAGCCTAAATTAAATTTATATCGGTTATAACTTGAGCAAGTCGAAAGGATGGAAAATAAAATGATTAAAGTAACGCAAGATGGAAACCTTGATATGAGGTTACTTGAAATAAGTGATATCGTAGATATTGAATTATTGCAAAAATTTCAGGACAATTTCGCTGTAGGGATGAATTGTGCAAGCGTAACAGTTGACAGGGATGGCACTCCTATTACAAAACCAAGCTCTTATACAAATTTTTGTGCAAACTATGTACATAAATCCACAATTGGAGATAATAGATGCGCACATTCACACAATAGAATGGGGCAGAAAGCTGCAGATTCAAGTAGGCCATTTGTAGGGCCATGTCACGCCGGATTGATTGACTTTGCAGCTCCTGTTATTATTAATAACGAGCTTTTAGGCACTGTGCTGGGCGGACAAATTTTGTCAGATAAACCTAAAGAAGAGACATATCGTAAAATTGCACAAGAAATCAACACCAGTGAAGATGCGCTTGTTAATGCTGTTAAAGAAATAACAGTAACTGATATGAGAAATATCAATGCTGCGGCTGAAGTATTGTTTATAGTTGTAAATACACTTGTTGAAAATGGATATGCAAGAGTTAAGTTAGAAGTGGTTGCTAAAAAATTAGCCACTAAATTCACAGAAATTGCATCTGCTTTTGAGGAGTTGGCCGCTTCAGCCCAAGTTATCTCTCAGCAGCAACAATCGCTTAACCATGAGATTGATCAGGTTGGAAAAGTTACTGAAGAGATAAACGAAGTATTGAAATTTATATCTCAAATAGCTACTAATACAAAACTTCTTGGCTTTAATGCATTAATTGAAGCAGCTCATGCAGGCAAATCTGGAAGAGGTTTTGCTGTGGTTGCAAACGAAATCAAAATTTTATCTGACAAATCTAAAGAGACAGCTGATAATATTTTAGAATTAACTGGGCAAATTAAAAATTCAATTATTTCTACAACTAATCATTCTCAAGAAACTCTACAGACTACTGAGCAACAATCAGCAGCAATGGAAGAAGTGTCAGCGGCAGTTCAAGAAGTTGTTAGCCTTGCGGATGAATTAAACAGTATGATGAAATCTGTTTAATGCATAATATATTCTTTATGAAATAAATAATTTCTATAGTTGGTTGCATGATAGTTTTTTTAGTAAATGGTATAAAAGAAAATATAAGGCATTTCCTAAGATAATTAGGGGTTGCCTTTTTTAATGAAAATTTACATTTAAAATTTTTATAAGATGTTCACCTTAATCCTTCATATTTTTCATCCATTTTCAAGCAAGCGACTGGATCTTCCTTTAAAGAGTATCTGAATATAGTAAGAATTGAGGAAAGCAAACGTCTGCTGGCAAATACTGATTATTCAATTATTGATATTGCAATCGCTACTGGATTTGAAAATCAGAGCTATTTTTCTAAAACTTTTAAAAAGTATACTGGTCTGACTCCAAAACAAATTCGTTAGGATAAAGAAAGTTAAATAATTTGTTAAAATAATATTTAATCCTTTTTGAATTTTTTTATTGACAATCGCTAAAAATTTTATTATGATAGTGGATAACTATATATTTTAGCAATGAAAAAGAGAGTAAATATAAATAACCTTTTAGAGAGCAATTCCTCGGCTGAAAGTTTTGTAGGAAATTTATATTGAAAGTAGCTTTGGAGCTTTTAACTTGAAATAGCAGTAGGGTTAAACGGATAACCGTTATAAAATTCAAGAGCCAATATGGAAATAAGGTGGTACCGCGGGTTTTCTCGTCCTTTTTTAAGAGAATACTTGCTTTTTTTATACTTATTTTTAATGTAAATAATTTCCAAAAAGTTTTTCCACACTACTTATTATTAAAGTCATCATTGTTAATTAAATTTAAATTGAAAGAGAGGTATTTGTATGAAAATCAAAGCAGCAGATGCAATAATCAAATGTTTAGAGCAAGAAAATGTTAACGTAATATTTGGATATCCTGGTGGAGCCGTCCTCCCTTTATACGAAGCTCTCAGAAATTCTAATATTAAACATGTTTTAGTAAGACAAGAACAATCTGCCGCACACATGGCTAGCGGTTATGGACGCGCATTAAATACTGTTGGTGTTTGTATGGCTACATCAGGTCCTGGTGCAACAAATTTAATCACTGGAATTGCAACTGCATATATGGATTCAATACCACTTGTAGTTATAACCGGACAAGTTAATTCAAACACGATTGGAAGAGATATTTTCCAAGAGGCTGATATAATCGGAGCTACTCAATCTTTTACAAAAAACAGTTATTTAGTGAAAGACGCAAAAGAACTTCCAAGAATTTTTAAAGAAGCATTTTTTATTGCTTCCACTGGAAGAATGGGTCCTGTATTAATAGATATTCCAAGGGATATCCAAGAATTTTTAATAGAATTTGAATATCCAAAAGAAGTAAATATAAGAGGATATAAACCTACTTTAAGTGGCAATACTAGACAGGTAAAAAGAGCTGTTGATTTAATTAATAAATGTAAACAACCAGTTATTTGTGTTGGTGGTGGTATAAGAGCTGCTAATGCAACTAAAGAGCTTGAGCATTTTGTTCAAAAATCTAAAATTCCTGTTGTATGCACTTTAATGGGAGGGGACGCTTTTCCAAATGACAGTGAATATTTTGCTGGTTTATTAGGGTCTCACGGTTATAATTTCGTAAACAGAATGATGAATGATGCTGATTTATTAATTGTAATTGGAGCAAGATTTGCTGATAGATCAACTTCCATGATGAAAAAAGAAAATAAAAATCAAAATGTAATACACATAGACATAGATCCTGCAGAAATTGGTAAAAATGTTGCAGTACAAATACCAATAGTAGGAGATGCTAAAGAAATATTAAACTGCCTATTAGAGCATGATTTTAATGTGAATGATGAACATTGGCTTAAAGAAATTCAGGAAAGCAGAAAAGTATTTTTGAAAAAAATGTTTGAGCCTGATACTACATTAAACCCAAAAAGTTTAATATATAAATTATCAGAAAAAATGGGCAAGGATGGAATATGGGTTGCAGATGTTGGTATAAATCAAATATGGGCAGCACATAGTTTTAAAGTAAATGAAAGCAAAAGATTTTTCACTTCAGGTGGGCTTGGAACAATGGGTTACAGCTTGCCAGCTTCCATTGGAGTTAAAATGGCATTACCTGAAACAACAGTAGTTGCAAGTATGGGCGATGGCGGTTTTCAAATGCTTTTAAGTGATTTAGCTACTGCAAGAATGAATAATGTAGGTGTAAAATTTATAGTATTTAACAATTCAAATCTTGGAATGGTTAGGGAATTACAAAAAAACACTTATGATGAAAATAGTTATTTTGGAATTTCACTTTCATTTAACCCTGATTTTATGAAACTTGCTGAAGCATACAGCATTAAACATTTAAAAATCTCTAAGGATGATGAAGTTGAGTATGCTATAAGTGAAATGTTAAAAGATAATGAACCGTTTTTATTAGAATGCATTGTTGACCCAGATATACCATCAGTACCACGTTTAGGAGGTAAAAGACATGAATAAAAGAGTTATATTATCAATACTTGTTGAAAACTATTCTGGAACACTAAGTAAAGTTTCAGGTCTTTTTACAAGAAGAGGATACAATATAGATAGCTTAAACGTAGCTGAAACACAGGACCCAAAAATTTCGAGAATTACTGTTGCCGTAACTGGAGATAGTTATATAATTGAACAAATTACAAAACAACTTCATAAATTAATTAATGTAATAAAAATTACTACTTTATCAGAAGAAACCTCAGTTCAAAAGGAGCTTATGATGATTAAAGTAAGTGCTGTAGGAAATAAGCGTTCAGAAATCATGCAAATAGTTGATATTTTTAAAGCTAATATTTCATATGTTAATAACAAAAATATGATTGTAGTAATTACAGGTTCTGAGGATAAAAACAATGCATTTTTGGAAATGCTAAAACCATACGGAATTGTAGAAATGACAAGAACAGGACCAACTGCATTAGAAAGGTGTTGATTAAATGTATAAACTTTGGGCAAGAAAAATAAAAAAAAATAAGATAATAGCTCAACTGACAATAAAAAGTAAAGCTGATTTACCGCCTAAAGAGAACAGAGATATGTGCATTAAAGAATTATGCAAAAAATTAGATTTAAGTGTGCCACTTTGGATGGATAAACATGAATTAGAATTTGAAAATTTTAAATATGTTACATTTGAAGCAGATGATTTCATGGATGAAATAGATTTTGACAAATTAATTATTGAATTAATAGATGATGGAACAAATTTATAGGCAACAAAAAAGCAGTCTTACGGCTGCTTTTTTGTTGCTTATAATTCTTTATAAAGTACTACTAACAATAAGAAGAACCAAAGAAGAGTATCCATATCAATGTCTATATCGAATTGACAAACTATTACAACTAATAACAAGAAGAAAAATAGAAGTGAAGAATCTATTCCTCTATCTCCTAAAACTCTGTCATCATCATCATGTATGCATGGCTTTTCACCGCGCTCACCTCTAATGTCACGGCAATCACGTTCATCTCTTATTTCACGACGGTCACGTTCATGTTGTGCATTTACATCGGATACAGATTCTGCATTTATATTATCAAAACAATTATCCATAATGCCTCCTTCATTACAAAAGTATTTTCTTTATTATATTCAGTCACAGATAATGTGTTAAAAATTCAAAGCTATAATATTAAATCATCTTTATTTTTGATACAAAACTTCAAAATTTTACTTTTTTCTAAATATTTCCTCGGAAATAATAATAATTTGTTTTTTAATGGAGAAATATATATATATTTATTATAAAAACAAAATTTACTTAGTTTATGTATACTATAGCAAATTTTTGAAATAATACTATTGTACTAAAAATTAAAGTACTAAAAATTAAAGTACAATGATGTACATACAATGCACTTAAATTCAAGGAGGAAATTATGAATAAATTTGCTTTATTATTAGTTATAATAGGAGCTATAAATTGGGGCTTGATTGCACTATTTCAATTTGACTTAGTAGCAGCAATATTTGGAGGTCAAACTGCAATATTTAGCCGTATAGTTTATGGATTAGTTGGTTTAGCCGGATTATATTGCATCACATTATTATTCAGCGAACGCGAAAGAATTGATTAATAAAATAAATGCAAAATAAAAAACCAAGTGGAGGTTTTAATGATTGGATTAAAGCGTTCACTTGGTTTTTTATTTTTTAAAAATATTTTAAATTAAGCTTCCTATATGGTTAAGAATAATTAATTAACTTAGTGGAAATATATATTTGTACATTAAATTTTAATAGTACATTAAAACCACTTTCAAGGAGGTATTTAATATGAGCAAAGGTAATGGCAGACACTTTAATGGAAAAGGCAACGGTTTAGATAAGTTTAACGGTTCATGTAATGGAGTTTTTTCAAATAACGATCCTAAAGAATTTTTAAATTACTCAAATCAAAGTAAACCTAGTTCACTTGATTGTAAAGCAGGAAGCGAAAACTATAGTCACGTACCATCTGACAAAGGAATAAAGGAATTTAAAAGCAAGTTATAGTTAAATAATTTAATACTATAAGCCAAAGGGACGCTTTAAACGTCCCCATGGCTTTTTTTATTCCCCTGCTATTGCAAGTTTTTTAATTTTAATTGATGGTGAACCTATGTATGATCCTCCTGGTAAACCAAATTTTAAGTCTGAACCAACTTCTTCAATATTTTTTAACATTTCAAAATAATTTCCTGCCACTGTGATTTGTTCAACAGGTTTTTTAATTTTACCTTTTTCTATTTCATATCCCAAAGCTGCTAAAGAAAAATCTCCTGAAATTGCATTTAATCCAGAATGAAGTCCTTGTAGTTCAGTTATTAAAATACCTTTATCAATAGAAGCAATAAGTTCATCAAGGGATTTTTCGCCTGCTTCTATGTAAAAATTCGATGGTGCAATTCCAATGGATGCTTTGTACGAACCTTTGCTAGCATTTCCTGTTGTTTCTACTTTATCTTTTTTAGATGTTTTTAAATTGTGTAAATATGTTTTTAAAACACCATTTTCTATTACATTCTTTTTCTTACATGGTGCTCCTTCCCCATCAAATGATTGTGAAGCAAGACCATTTTCCATGAAAGGATCATCTATTAAAGTTAATTTGTCACTTCCTATTTTATCATTTAATTTTCCTTTTAATAAGGACAATTCCTTTTGTACACTTTCAGCTGAAAAAATTCCAGCAAATGATTCTAATAAATCTGCAGATGCTGAATTCCTAATTATTATAGGATAATCCCCTGATTTAACTGATGAAGCTCCAAGAAGTGACAGAGCTTCTTTAACTGCTTCTTCTGCTATTTCTTTTGCATTGAACCTAAGAAAATCATTTCCTGTTCTAAATGCCATACCTGTTTTTATATCATCATTTTCTTTAGCAACTACAACAACATATGTATATGCTAAATTGTTTTTATCTTGAAGATATAATCCTTTTGTGTTGGACATTATAATTTCACCGTATCCATCACCATATACGCAATTTTCTACAGAAGTAATTCTTTTATCTATTTTAAATGCTTCTTGTTCTAATTCTTTAACAAATTTTATTTTATCTTCTTCTCGAACTTTATCAAGTTCAGGATTAAAGTTTTCTACTTTTTTATAATCTTTACTTCCTTCATAAATATATTCTTCATCATCAGAATCTATTATAGAAGCATTTCCTTTTGCATCTTTAACTAAGAGTTCAACTGAAGATTCATCAACTTTTTCAGTATATGAATAACCCATTTTGCCTTTGTATATACCACGCAAGGACAATCCTTCGCTTTCTGATAAACTGTAACCATCAAGTTCTTTTTGAAAAACTTTTAATGATAAACTTCTGCCACCTGAATAATAAACTTCCATATCATTAAGGCCCTGTTTCTTACCTTCTTTGAATATTTTATCTATTAAATTTTTCATATCCATTTTTTTCACTATTTTTCACCTTCCCTTCCGCCCACAGTTATTTCAGAAACCCTTAACATAGGCTGGCCAACATTTGTTGGTATACTTCCGCTTACTGAGCCGCACATTCCCTGGCCATATGTTAAATTATTACCTACCATATCTATTTTATTTAATATATCTGTTCCTTTACCTATTAGAGTTGCTCCCCTAACTGGCTCTTTAATTTTTCCGTTTTCAACTATGTAACCTTCCATAACTGCAAAATTAAATTCTCCTGTACTTGGGTTAACTGAACCGCCACCCATGTATTTTGCATATAGACCTTTTTCTGTATTTGCAATAATTTCTTCAGGTGTAGATTTTCCATTATCAATAAATGTATTACTCATTCTTGATGTTGGAGCATTTCTATATGATTGCCTTCTGCCTGAACCAGTTGAACTCATTTTCATTCTGCGTCCATTTAATTTATCAACCATATAGCCTTTTAAAATTCCATTTTCAATCAATACATTTCTATGTGAAGGTGTACCT
The DNA here is from genome assembly GCA_029239575.1 of Bacillota bacterium. Classification (GTDB taxonomy): domain Bacteria; phylum Bacillota; class Clostridia; order Tissierellales; family Sedimentibacteraceae; genus Sedimentibacter. The sequence continues at coordinate 4,709 of JARBUP010000052.1, read as the reverse complement.
TCATCGTCCATATTAAATGAGCCCCATTCATTTGGAATAGTTCCATCATCTATGGCTGTTACTAAAGGAGATGCTATTTTTTGGCCTATTTTATCTGAAAATATGGATAGTCCTTTAGCAACTGATGTAGCTTCTAAACCATGACCACATGCTTCGTGGAATATTACTCCACCAAATCCATTATCTATGATTACAGGCATTTTACCACTTGGGCAATATTTTGCATTAACCATAGTAACAGCAATTCTTGATGCTTCTTTTGCATATTTATCTATATCAAGATTTTCAAAAAATTCATAACCCTTACTTGCACCAGGTCCAAAAAATCCTGATTGCATTTCTCCATTTTTAGATGCTACAGAAGATATAGCTAAACGAGACCGAACTCTTTTGTCTTCTTTCCACAATCCTTCTGAATTTGCAACCATAACATTTTGAACATAATCGGATAAGCTAACTGTTACTTGTGTGATTAATTCATCATAATTAAAAGCTGTATTATATGCTTGGCGCATTAACTGAACTTTTTTAGTTTTTTCCACTGAATTAGGATCTATTAAAATATTATGAATGTTTTTTGTATCTGACTTAATTAAGTTTAATACTTGGCTGTTGGACGCTCCTTCTACTGCAGCAGCTGCCTTTTTAGCAGTTGATATTAAAGTTTCTTTATCTGATTTATTTGTATATGCATAGACTGAATTAAAGCCTTTAAATATTCTAATACCAACACCATAATCTCTTCCAGACATTGTGCTGTCAACTTTTCCGCCAATCATAACTATGCCTGAATTTGTTCTATCTTCAACAAAAATTTCTGCAAAGTCTCCGCCAGTTGATAAGGCAGCAGAAAGTGTATCTTCAATTAATTGTTTATTAAGCATCAAATCACTCCTTTTCATTTTTATATTTAAAATTACACATATTAATATTTTACCATAATTTCCTTAAACTATTAATAATTTTTTTATTATTTTAGAGCATTCCTTAAATTCATATATGACGAAATTTTGAATATATTTTAGAAATAAATATTATTAGAATATATAAATCAAAGCGAGGTGTATATGGATAATATAAGTATCCCCGTAAGGCGAATTGATTTTGATGAAAAAATAGCAGGAAAAGCTAAATATACTCAGGATTTACATTTTGAACATATGCTATATGCTAAAACACTTAGATCTGAATTCCCATGTGCTAAAATAAATTCTATAGAAATTCCTGAAATTCCTAAAGGATATTTCATTGTTGATTCTAAAGATATCCCTCATAAAAACATAGTTCCAATTGTATACGATGACCAGCCATTTTTTGCAGAAGACAAAGTTAATTATGTAGGTGAACCAATACTTCTTGTAGTAGGACCTGATAAAACTATTATATTAAATATATTAAAAAATATTAAAGTTAATTATACTGTTTTAAAACCAATATTAAATATTAAAGAATCAGAAAAGCTAAATAAAATATGCGCAGAATATGAAATTACTAAAGGAGATTTTGACTCAGCCGTTAAAAACTATTCTTATATAGTTGAAGATGAATTTAATACTGGTTATCAAGAACATATTTATTTAGAAACTCAATCCATGATTGGACATTATGATGGCGATTGTGTTACTGTGTACGGTTCCATGCAATGCCCTTATTTTATACATAATTCATTAAAACAAGCTTTAAATTATTCTGATGATGCAATACGCGTAGTTCAACTCCCTACAGGAGGTGCATTTGGTGGAAAAGAAGAATATCCATCATTAATAGGGGTTCATGCAGCTCTTGCTTCAATAAAAGCTAAAAAACCTGTTCAACTTGTTTTTGACAGGCAAGAAGATATTATTTGTTCTACTAAAAGGCATCCTTCCATTATAAATATAAAAAGTTATATAAATGATGAAAATATAATTGTAGCAAGAGAAATAAATATTAAAATTGATGCTGGTGCATATGCTGGGCTTTCTAATGTAGTTTTGCAAAGAATAGCTTTTGCATCAAGTGGTGCATATAATATCCCAAACTTAAAAATTCATGCAGTTGCTTTTTTTACAAATAACATAGTGACAGGTGCTTTTAGAGGATTTGGAGGTTGCCAAGCAATTTTTGCAATAGAAATGCATATGGAAAATATCGCTAATAAATTAAATATGGATTCATTAGAATTAAAAAATAAATATTTTCTTAAAAAAGGTGATTCTTCATCAACTTCAGGTTTATTTAACTATGATATAAAATTAAACCAGATAGCTGAAAGAATAGAACAAATGTCTTTGTATAATAAAAAAAGAGAAAAGTTTAAAGAAAATACTGAAAAACTTCAAGGCATTGGAATATCCATAATTATGCATGGTTGTGGATTTACAGGAAATGGTGAAAAAAGTGTAATTCACACAAAAGCAAGATTAAAGAAAAATAAAGATAATACTATAGAAATTTATACTGCCGCTGCAGAAATGGGTCAAGGTGTTTTGACTACTCTTAGAAAAATAGTTGCTACAACTTTAGACATACCTATTGAAAATATAAAAATCAATTATCCTGACACTCTAATTTGCCCTGATTCAGGTCCTACAGTTGCATCAAGAACAATAATGATAGTAGGAAAACTCTTAAAAGACATAGCTGAAGAAATGAAAAAAAGATGGGCTGAAGAAGAATTTGAAATAATTAAAGAATATAAATACCCCCAAAATTTATCCTGGGATAATGATAATTTAAAGGGAAATGCAAACCCCGAATATTCTTGGGGAGCAAATGCAGTTGAAGTAGAAATAGATCCCATTACTTATGAATCAACTATTAAAGGGATTTGGGCAGTATATGATATCGGAAATGCTATTGATGAAAGAATAGCCAAAGGACAAATCGAAGGTGGCATAATTCAAGGACTTGGATACGGAAAATTGGAAGTACTTCAAGTAAAAGATGGCTTTATACAACAATGCAATTTAACAAATTATATAATCCCATCATCAACTGATTTTCCCAAAATAGAAAGTGAGCTTATTTCTAACCCCTTTGATGAAGGGCCTTTTGGAGCACGGGGAATGGGTGAACTTACTATAGTAGGAGCTGCTCCTGCATATGCTTTAGCAGTTCAAAATGCATTAAATAAAAAAATTTCAAGAATACCTGTTACACAAGAATATATTATGGAGCTGATGAATGATAAAAACTAAAATAAATTTCAAATTAAACGGCGAAGAAAAAATAATATATGTGGATCCATTAAAACGTCTCATAGATATATTGAGGGATGATTTTAAATTAACGGGAACAAAAGAAGGTTGTGGCGAAGGAGAATGCGGAGCTTGTTCGGTATTAATTAACAACAAACTTGTTAATTCATGTCTTGTTACCTCCTCATTAATAGAAGGCAAAGAAATAATTACAATAGAAGGATACTCTAAAACAGAAAAATTTAATATACTAAAAAATAGTTTTGAAGAAACAGGAAGCGTCCAATGTGGATTTTGTACACCAGGAATGATTCTTGCTTCAGAATATCTGCTTTCAAACAATTCCCACCCTAAAGAAGAAGAAATAAGAGAAGCTCTGGAAGGAAATTTGTGCAGATGCACAGGATATAATGCAATAGTTGATGCAGTTATGAAAGCTTCAATAACGGGGGACGGATTATGGTAAATACATACATACCTTTTGATTTTAAAGAAGCATTAGAAATAAAAAATTTAAAAAATACATTTGTGTTTGCAGGAGGAACGGACCTGTCAGTCAAACACAGACCATGGAGCGGTACTAATTTAGACTTTTCAAAGGATATAATTTTTATAGGTCATTTAAGTGAATTGCATGAAATTAAAATCACAAATGATGATATTTTCATTGGTTCATGCGCTACCTTTACAGAAATACTTAATAACATAAACATTCCAAAATATATAAAACTTCCTTTATATAATATAGGCTCACCATCCATCAGAAATATTGGAACATTGGGTGGCAATATATGTAACTCATCCCCTGCTGGGGATTCCCTGCCCATGCTTTATGCACTTGATTCAGAATTGGAATTATGTTCAATCGATGGAAGCCGCACAATAAAAATAATTGATTTTATAACAGGACCAAAAGAAAATATATTAAAAGACAACGAAATTTTAAAAAATATAAAAATTCCTTTAAAAAACTTTAACTCCATTTATTATAAAAAAATAGGTCAAAGAAAATCAAATACAATAACTAAAACATCCATATATGCTTTGGCTGTTACAGATGAATCTCATATAAAAGATGTAAGAATTGCATTTGGTGCTGTATCACCAACACCTATAAGAAGCAAACAAATTGAATCACAAATTAACGGTATTAAAAAATCTGATTTAACTGGAATAATTGACAATATTATAAGCCAGTATGAAATTCTCATAAATCCAATTGATGACATACGCTCAACTAAAGAATATAGAAAAAAAGTATCAATTAATTTATTGAAGAATTTTTTGTTAAATTTACTTACATAATAAAGGACTGCCTTAGCAGTCCTCAGAATATTTACAAACCCATAAAATGTCATTCTGAACGCAGTGAAGAATCTTCTAATCATTGAAATAATAAAATCCTTCTCTATCGCTCAGGATGACAAAAATAATTTGTCATCAAGCAAGGACTGACTTAGCAGTCCTTTATTTATAATAATATTAAACTAATTTTACTCTATGGAAAACTTTTTTGCCTTTTTTAATCAT
>JARBUP010000051.1 GCA_029239575.1 Bacillota bacterium | reverse complement strand
GAGAAAATAAATTTGTGTTGTGAGACTGCGCTTCAGACTTAAATTAATCTAAAGAGAAAATAAATTTGTGTTGTGAGACTGCGATTCAAACTTTAATTAATCTTAAAGAGAAAATAAATTTGTGTTGTACAAAGTATCCTAAATAAAAGTCATTATAAATCAAAACAAGCATATATATTAATATGATTTTATTTTTTGTAAAAATGCGGGAGGCATCCATGAATAATAAAAATAGTTATAGAGTTATGAAATTTCTTGAGCCTTTAAACAAAAAAGATAAAAGTAAAGGATATGTGCGACTTGATATAAGAGGTATAAAAGGAACCATTATGGTTTCAGTTGAAAATTTAGGTGACAGCAAATCATACAGTGAAGTTTACTTATATAAGGACAAAAATGATAAAATAAAACTTGGTGATATTAACAACAAAAAAGGAATGATTAAAAAAATTATAACTTTTGGAAGCAATGATGCCATTGAAGATTATAATATCTGTGGTGTAGTTAAAGAAAATAAAATTGTATTATATGCTAATTTATATAATGCTGTTAATTCAAATGATATTAAAAAACTTGAATTTGAGGAAGAAAATGAGGTTGAGCCAGTTGATTTAGTAGATTTAAGCGTAAACGTAGAAAAAGCTGAACAAATAGACGAAGAAGAAAAATATGAAGATACATATAAATCTAATTATAACAATAGTTTTATAGGTAAAGATAATTATGTAAATAATGGTTATATGGACAATAAATATGAAGATCATTATGAAAATAAATATGAAGAAAATCATGAAAATAAATATGAAAATGAAGTAAACATAAACGATGAAGTTAGAAATACAGCATATAATAGAAATGACAGAATCTTTGGTGAAGAAAAACAAGTTGAAGCTGAGTATTCAAAACCTAAATATAGAAATAAATTTGAAGAAAATTTATTTGAAGTTTTAAAGAATTATGAAAAGGTTAAACCATTATCAGTTGAAATTAATAATTTAACTTGGTGGAAAATTCCATTTGATGATAGAGGTATTAAAAATGGATTTTTACCTTATTACAACCAAATTATTAGTTCTTATTACCCATACCCTATGACAAACAGAGTAACAACATGCAACGGCCTTATGAAAAAATATGGTCATTACATATTTGGTGTATTTGAAGAAAAAGGCAAATTAACTAAATTTGTTTATGGCGTTCCTGGTGATTTTAAAAGAGAAGAACAGCCTTATAAAGGTTTATCAGGTTTTAAAAATTGGTCGTATAAAAATAAAAAGTTAGATGGAAATTATGGATATTGGCTTGCCTTTATAGACTCTACTACTGGAGAGGTAACAGAACCGCCACAGATAGAAGTGATTAAATAATACTGTACAAAGTTAAATTTATTTGCTATAATATTTAGATATTGAAACTATTTACAATAAAGGAGTTATAATAACAAATGCCGTCGATAAGTACTCACATGCACTTTGGTAAAATTTTTATTGAAAATTCTGATGAGGAAATAGACATAAAAAGCTATATTCTTGGTATAGTTTCGCCTGATACTATAGATGATGATGATTTTGAGGATTTTCATTGTTTAGACGAAGATGGAAATGTTGATGTAAGAGAATTTTATGAAAAATTTGATTTAAAAAAATTAAATATACAGCAAAAATCATTTATATTAGGGTACTATTGTCGTTTGTGGTTTGATGAATATTATAAATTTAATGCAAGTAAACTAATAATACACAATTATCGTGATTTGAGTGATGAAGAGTTAACATCGGCAATTAAAAATATATTTAAATACTATGATGATAAAGCAATAGGAAACTATTATGAACTACTAAAAAGAGAAATTAAAAATTATAATATAAAAATAGATTTAAAAGAAATGTGTGGCATAAACATAAATAAGGCAAAAGAAACACTTGCAGATTATTTCAAGGAACTTACGCCTAAATCTATTTATTCTGATTTAATAAAAGAAGAAGAATATTTAAAATTTATGAAGAATAGTTGCCAAAAAATAATAAAGTCATTATAAATAAAACTCCTTTACAGGAGTTTTTGTTTTAAAGATTTAATTGACTAGTGTAATAAAATATAATATAGTAATAAGATAATCATGATAGATAAGGATGATGAAAGTGAAATATAAATATGTTTTTTTTGATTTTGATGGAACCCTAGCAGATACTGAAGAGGTAAACTTTGTAATTTATCAAAAGCTTGCTGAAAGGTATAACTTAAAAAATATTACTTTAGATGAGTTAGGTCACTTAAAAAAAATGAGTGCAAGAGAGCTTATGGATTATATCGAATTGAAAAAAAGATATTTACCATTTATGCTCAAAAGAGGTAAGAAACTTTTAAATAGTGATATAGTAAATGTGGAATTATGTAAACCTGATATCTTTGAAGTAATAAACCACCTAAAAGATATGGGAATAAAAGTTGCGATTATAACAACTAATTCAAAAGCTAATGTAAAATCATTCCTACAAAAACATGAAAGTGATGTGTTTGATTTTATAGCAAGTTCTTCCATGTTTGGAAAAGAAACAAAAATGAAAAAAATAATTAAAAAAGAAAAACTTAAAAGCAATGAAGTTTTATATGTAGGTGATGAAATTAGAGATATACATGCGGCTAAAAGAGCGGGCATAGATATTGCATCTGTAGGGTGGGGGTATAATACTACCGAAAGTCTTAAAAAACATCAACCTGAATATCTAATAAATGAACCAACAGAATTAATAAGCATATGTAATTAATATATAAACAAGAGAAATACGAACTATAAATTTTGAATAAAATAAATAGTTCGTATTTTTAATATATAATTTAATTTTTATTGATGTTTTTCAAGATTATACCTTGCATTGTATATAATACTATGCTAAAATACAAACAATAAAAACGTATAAAAATACTTGGAGGCAATTATGAGTAAAATGATATATACAATAAAACCGGAAAATCACGATATTTCTGAAATTAAGCAAATATTAGAACAACACCCGGAAATACAATTTGTATCTTTTATGGGAGTTGATATAGGCGGAAATGGTACTGATGAAAAAATTCCTATAAAATTATTTATAAATGATATGGAAGATATGCTTAAACATGGTATACAAACTGATGGCTCAAGTGTTGAACTTCAAGGAATTGCAGTGTTAAACGATGCAAGAGTAGATATTTTACCTGATACTGATTGCACATGGTTTATAGATTATAATTATGAATATTATAATGATGAAAACGGACTTCCGATAGGTACATTAAAAATACCTTCATTTATAGTTCATAGCGGAAAAAGAGTTTGTTCAAGATCTATTTTAAAAAATGCAGTTGACAATTTTAAATTTAAAATGGATGAAGTGTTAAAAAACAATCCTTTTATTACACAAAAATATGGATTTAAATATGAAGACATTAATGAAATTATATTAACATCAGCAACTGAACTTGAAATGTGGGTAAAAACACCTGAGGAAATTGCTGATTTTGAAGAATTATACACTTCTCAAGTTTTAAAAGAACAATATTGGAAAAAAACAATGGGTACAGTTAGAACTGTTCTTGAAAAAATAATGGATCAACTTGAATTATATGATATGAAACCCGAAATGGCTCATAAAGAAGTTGGCGGTATTACAAATAAAATTGATGCTAAAGGTAGAATTACTCACGTAATGGAACAGCTTGAAATAGACTGGAGATTCTCAGATCCAATGCAAGTTGCTGACAATGAAATTTTTATCCGTGAATTAATTGAAGATCAATTTAGACATCATGGCTTAGAAGTCCTATTTAAAGCTAAACCAATTGAAGGTGTTGCAGGAAATGGAGAACACACTCATTTTGGCGCAGCAGTTAAACTGAAAAATGGAAAAAGAATAAATTTATTTACGCCTGTTGATATGTCAAAAGATTATTTAAGCGAAATTGGATATGGCGCTTTAATGGGATTATTAAAAAATTATGAAGTTATTAATCCAATTGTAACTGCTACTAATGATGCATTTAACAGATTAAAACCGGGTTTTGAAGCACCTGTTTGTATAGTTACTTCATTGGGAGGAACTAAAGAAGCTCCTTCAAGAAACCGATCAATATTGGTAGGAGTAATCAGGGATATTTCAAGCCCTGCATCTCTTCGTTTTGAATTGCGTTCACCAAATCCATATTCAAACACATATTTAGTTATAGCAGCTTCTTATCAAGTTATGTTGGATGGTATTGTAAAAGTTATTGAAGCTAAAATGACAACTGACGATTTAGAAAAAGAAATTTCTAAAAAATATGGTGAAGATGCTATATATTTAGAAAAAGACAGAGAATACAGAAGTGAAGAAGATGTTTTTGAACATTATAATGAAGAAGAAAGAAACAAAATTTACGGAAAAGCACCTGCAACAGTTTGGGAAAATTTAAAAGGATTTGAATTTTGTAAAGATAAACAAGAAGTACTTAAAACAGGAGATGTATTTACTGAACAACTTATTAATTCTATAAAAGTTTCTACTACGGAAAAATGGAAAAATGAATTAAAAGGAAGAATAATACATGACAATATTGCTTTATTAAAAACTTTTGTAAAACTTCATGATGAGCAAGATTATGCTACTGATTTAGATGTTGTTAATTGGGAAAAAATACTTCATTTAAAAAAGAAACTTATGAAAGATAGCATGACTAAAAAAAGTATTTTCACTAAAATTAAAACTGCATTATCAAATGGTGATTATGATTTTGCTTCTGATTTGCAAAAGCAGATGAATGAAAAAATGACTGATATACGTAATTTGTATATAGAATATAAAAATAATATATTTTAAGATAAGAAAAAGGAACTATCCAGTTCCTTTTTCTTATTGAAAAATCCCATATATTCTAATATATAGAATGTAATAATATAAAAATCCAGCAAATTATTCATTTTAGTATTTACAAATTAAATAATTTATGGTACAATAATTGTGCATATAAATAACGTATTCCTAAGTGTTTTCTTATAGAGTAAATACAATTATATATGCATTTTTTAATTTAGAAAATTTAATTTATGTATAAAATAGTTTACAGAAATTAGTAATATATAAATGAAAACATTAACAAAATTGATGTAATCTTTTTATATAAATAAATTAAATTTATAAACTAAAGTTAAATTTATGGAGGAAAAAATGGACAAAGGGCAAAGGCAAAGAAAACAACCGACATTATTGATTTCATTAATACCGGTAATAGCAATTATTGTATTTTTAGGAACAGCGATATTAAAATTTAATTCAGATGTTCACATGCCAATATTAATGGGTGCCATAGTAGCTACAATCGTAGCAATTTATGGATTAGGTTTTAAATGGCAAGAAATCGAAGATGGAATTATAGCTTCAATAGGAAGCACAATGCAAGCGATAATTATACTTGCAATAATAGGTGCATTAATTGGTTCATGGTTAGCAGGTGGTATAGTACCAACAATGATTTATTATGGATTGCAAATATTATCACCAACATATTTCTTATTTGCAGCAGTTATTCTTTGTAGTATAATTTCTATAGCAACAGGTAGTTCATGGACTACTGCAGGTACAGTTGGTGTTGCACTTATAGGTGTAGCACAAGGTCTTGGTATACCAACTGAAATAGCAGCTGGTGCTATAGTATCTGGAGCATATTTTGGCGATAAAATGTCTCCTTTATCAGATACAACTAACTTAGCTCCTGCAATGGCAGGTGCAACTTTGTTCGACCATATTAAACACATGGTATATACAACAGTTTTCTCTTACGGTATAACATTAATAATTTTCTTTGTTATGGGATTCAAATTTGCAGGTACAGAACTTGATGCGTCATCAATAAATGATATGTTAGTTGCAATTGAAAGTATATACACTATCAATGCATGGTTACTTTTAGTTCCAGTTATAGTAATAGTTATGGTTGCATTAAAAGTTCCTGCTGTTCCAGGATTAATTATAGGAACAATTTTAGGAGCATTCTGCACAGTATACCAAGGTGGAGATTTTGGTTATGTTCTTGAAACATTACAATATGGTACAGTTGCTGAAACTGGAAATGCTGTAATTGATGAGCTTTTAACAAGAGGTGGTTTACAAAGCATGATGTGGACTGTATCACTTATTATGGCAGCTTTAACATTCGGTGGTGTAATGGAAGTATCGGGCATGTTAGCTGTTATAGCAAATAAATTATTATCATTTGCTAAGAGTACAGGTTCATTAATATTTGTAACTGCAGTATCTTGCTTGTTCATAAATGTACTTTGTGGAGACCAATACTTAGGTATTGCTTTACCTGGTAAAATGTACAAAGAAGAATTCCATAAAAGAGGCTTGGCTCCAAGAAACTTATCACGTGTTCTTGAAGACTCAGGTACAGTAACATCTGCATTAGTTCCTTGGAACACTTGTGGTGCTACAATGGCAACATTCTTAGGAGTTTCTACAATGGCTTACGCACCATTTGCATTCTTCAATATTTTAAGCCCAATAACAACTTGTGTATTCGGATTCCTTGGAATCACAATTATGAAACTTGTAGATGACCCATCAGCACCAGAATATCAAGGTAAAAAAGTTAAAAAATAATTAAATTAAAATAGTTAATTAGCTCTTTAGATTTTAATAATCTAAGGAGCTTTTTTTGTAATAAAATGTATTTCATGTTTTGGATAACTTGACTATTATATGTATTACATATATCATATAACTATTAATAAAAAACCTATAAATAATAGTAGTTTTATTGAATTTGTGGAAGAATAAAATAAGTTCAATATACATATGAAATTGAATTTTAAAAAACTTCAAAGTTATAAAATGTATGCACTTGGTAATGATGTAATTATAAATAAGCTTAATCTTAAAACTTTACATAGATTTTACTTATATATGCTTATATTTTTACTTAGGGGGTATATATTTAGTGTATAATACTAAAGGAGATAATGAGCATATGAAAGCAAGAAAAAAAATAATATTAATTGCAATGTCATTAATGCTAATATTGTCAGCTGTTGGTTGTTCTAACAAACAAACAACAGAATTTAATGCAGATAAAGAAATTACAGTTATAGCACGAGATGCGGCTTCTGGAACAAGAGGAGCGTTTCATGAATTAATGAAAATAAAAGTAAAAGAAAAGGAAACAGAAACTGATAATTTAGCTGTTGGAGCATTAGAATTTGATGGAACTGATAAAGTTATTACAGCTGTAGAAAAAGATAAATATGCTGTGGGTTATATTTCTATTGGATCATTAAGTGACAGAGTTAAGCCAGCAAGCATAAATGGTTTTTTTCCAACTGAAGAAAATGTTAAAAATGGAGATTATGTAGTATCAAGGCCATACCTTTTGCTGACAAATGGAATTGAAAATGACTTAGTAAAAGATTTTTTGAGCTTTACGGAGTCAGTTCAAGGCCAGGAAATTGTAAGAAAAATGCATTATATAGGGGCTGTAGAGTCACCTAAGTTATATGAAGCTTCTAATATTTCGGGTACAATTAAAGTAGCAGGTTCAACATCTGTAGCACCATTAATGGAGAAAATTCAAGAAGCATATAAAGATTTAAATCCAAATGTAACATTTGAAATGCAAGCAAATGGTTCATCTCAAGGAATAAAAGCTGCAATTGAAGGAACATATGATATAGGTATGAGTTCAAGAAATTTAAAGGACGATGAAAAATCACAATTGAATGAGCATACACTTGCTATTGACGGTATTGCAGTTATAATAAATAAAATAAATCCCAAAACAGATCTATCATCAGAAAATATTACTAAAATTTATACTGGTGAAATAACTAAATGGTCTGAGGTAAAATAATATGGAAAAAATGGAAAAGAATAATCAATTAAATACAAAAGAAAATATGATGCAATTAGTTTTTTTTGCATCAGCGTTAGTTTCAGTTTTAGCTGTAATAGCAATATGTTTATTTTTACTAATGAGAGGTATTCCAGCCATATCTGAGATAGGACTTAAAAATTTCTTGTTCAATCAAAAATGGGCGCCAACAAATACTCCACCGACATTTGGAATTCTTTCCATGATTGTAGGAAGTTTATATGTAACAGCAGGAGCAATTATAATAGGGGTACCAATAGGTATTATGTGTGCTATATTTTTAGCTGAATTTTGTCCTATAAGTATATATAAAATAGTAAAACCTTCTGTAAATTTATTGGCAGGTATTCCATCTATTATTTATGGCTTTTTCGGAATGGAAATTGTAGTTCCTTATGTAAGAGAAATGATAGGTGGTAATGGGTACAGTATATTATCAGCATCAATTATACTTGGTATAATGATTTTACCTACAATAATTACTATAAGTGAATCTTCTATTAGAGCGGTTCCAAAAAGTTATATGGAAGCATCTTTAGGCATTGGTGCTACAAGAGAAGAATCCATATTTAAAGTTGTAGTTCCAGCTGCTAAATCTGGAATATTAACTTCAATAATACTTGGTATAGGCAGAGCTGTTGGAGAAACAATGGCAGTTGTTATGGTAGCTGGCGGTGCTGTTATGCCTTTAGAAAAAATAGCATTATTAAAACCAATTAGAACTTTAACAGCAAACATAGTAACTGAAATGAGCTATGCTTCAGGCTTACACACAGAATCATTAATAGCAACAGGCGTAGTTTTGTTCGTATTCATAATTATATTAAATACAGCGCTTAGTTTAATTAAAACAAAAACAAAAAATTAAAGTTCTAATAAGAAAGGAGCGCATAAGTGGAAAATTTAATAAATATTAAAAGCAATATTAAAAAAAGAAAAATTCAATCTATGTTTTTAAAAGCATTAGTTTGGATAAGCGGAATTATAACAGTAGGAATATTAGCATATATATTGTTGTTTGTTTTATTAAGAGGAATACCTAATATAAATATGGAGTTTTTATTTGGAACATATAATTCTGAAACACTATCAGCTTTTTCATCAATAGTAGCAACTTTACTAATGATAATTATTTCATTAGTTGTAGCTGTTCCTATTGGGGTGTTTTGTGCAGTATATTTAACAGAATATGCTAAAAGGGGAAATAAAGCTGTTAAGATAATAAGGCTTGCTGTTGATACTTTAGCAGGAATTCCATCCATCATATATGGTTTGTTTGGTATGATATTCTTTGTAGCCGTTCTTGGATTTAAAACATCTCTTTTATCAGGTATATGTACCATTTCTATAATGATTTTACCAATTATTATTAGTTCATCTGAAGAAGCAATCAGAACAGTTCCGGATTTATATCGTGAAGGAAGTCTTGGACTTGGAGCATCGAGACTTAGAACTGTTTTTAAAATTGTTCTTCCAACAGCAGTTCCTGGTATATTATCAGGAGTAATACTTGCAATAGGTCGTATAGTTGGGGAAACAGCAGCTTTAATATTTACTAGCGGAACTAATGTATTAGAAAGTCCCACTTTAAACTTATTTGCATCACAAAGAACTTTAGCAATCCACATGTACATGTTAGCAAGCGAAGGATTGCCTCATTCAAAAGATATGGCATTTGCAACAGGAGCTATATTAATAATAATAGTTTTTCTTGTTAATTTGGCAACTACAAAGCTTGCAAACAAAATTGGGAGGATGTAACATGTTAAATAAAGATAAAATAAATATTGAAAATGTTGATTTGTATTACAGCGATTTTCATGCTTTAAAAAATATAAATATGACTATAAAAGAAAAAGAAATAACAGCATTCATAGGACCATCAGGATGTGGTAAATCAACTTTATTAAAATCATTAAACCGAATGAATGATTTAATAGAAGGATGTAAAATTACTGGAAAATTTGCTTTAGACGGTGTTGATATTTATAAAAATATGGATGCAACTGTTCTTAGAAAAAGAGTTGGAATGGTATTTCAAAAACCAAATCCATTTCCGATGAGCATTTACGAAAATATTGCGTATGGCCCTAAAACTCACGGTATAACTAAGAAATCTCAGTTAGATGAATTAGTTGAACAAAGTTTAAGAGCTGCTGCTATGTGGGACGAAGTAAAGGATAGGCTTAAGAAAAGTGCTCTTGGTATGTCAGGAGGACAACAGCAAAGACTTTGTATTGCAAGAGCATTATCAGTTAATCCTGAAGTATTATTAATGGATGAACCAACATCTGCCCTTGACCCTATTTCTACTATGAAAATAGAAGATTTAGTTCTCGAAATAAAAAAGAATTATACAATTGTAATTGTAACTCATAATATGCAGCAAGCAACACGTATTTCAGATAAAACTGGTTTCTTTTTACATGGTGAAGTTGTTGAATTTGATGAAACAGAAAGACTTTTCTCTTTGCCTAAAAATAAAAAAACAGAAGATTATATTACTGGTAGATTTGGCTAAAATAAAAATTAACATATTATAAAATATAAATAAAAATATACGGAGGTAAGTATGAGAAATAGATTTGATCAAGAGCTTGAAAATTTAAATTTAGAAATTATAAAAATGGGCGGACTCATCGAAACTTCAATTGAAACAAGTGCAAATGGATTTATTCAGCAAGATATGGAATTATTAAAAAAAGTAAATGATCTTGAATTAGAAATAGATGATATGGAAAAAACTATAGAATCCCATTGTATGAAGCTTTTGTTACAGCAACAACCTGTTGCTGCAGATTTAAGACTTATAAGTACCGCTCTTAAAATGATAACTGATATGGAAAGAATCGGCGATAATGCAGAAGATATCGCAGAAATATCTAAATATTTAGTTGATCAAAAATTCATTAAAGATATAGAGCATATTCCTATGATGGCAGAAGCTACTATTAAAATGGTAAAAAACAGCGTAGATGCATTTGTAAATAAAGATAAAGAATTAGCAATTGAAGTTTGTAAGTCAGATGATATAGTGGATGACTTGTTTAAAGTAGTTAAAACAGAACTAATTGGAATGATAAATAAAGACGTAAAAAATGGAGAGCAAGCAATTGATCTTTTAATGATTGCTAAATATTTTGAAAGAATTGGAGACCATGCTCAAAATATTGCTGAGTGGGTAATATTTTCTATTACAGGTGAACATAAAAATACTGACAATATTGGGGCAGAGTAATATGAAACTTATATATTGTGTCGAAGATGATGTTGGTATTAGGGAATTAATAACCTGTGCTTTAAATACTGCTGATTTTGAAGTAGTAGGTTTTGAGGAATCACAAAGCTTTTATGAAATGTTGAAAAAAAGAACGCCTGATATAATACTTCTTGATATAATGCTTCCAAAAGTTGATGGAATGACAATATTAAAAGATTTAAAAAAAGATGCCGCATATAAAAGTATTCCTGTAATAATGATAACTGCTAAATCTATGGAAATAGATAAAGTAAAAGGATTGGAATCTGGTGCGGATGATTTTATTACAAAACCTTTTGGAGTATTAGAACTTATTGCAAGAATAAAAGCTGTTTTGAGAAGAGCCAATATTCAAACAGAAGATCAGGATATAATTGAATTATGTGGAATTATTCTTGATTATAACAAACGTAAAGTTATTTATAATAATAATGAAGTAACATTAACATTTAAAGAGTTTGAACTTTTGCATTATTTAATGATGAATAAAGGATTAGTGCTTTCGAGAGAAAAAATACTTCAAAAAATTTGGGGATATGATTATGAAGGTGAAACTCGAACAGTGGATATGCATATAAAAACAATCAGACAAAAGCTTGATGGAGTAGAATGTCCAAACTACATTAAAACCGTAAGAAGTGCAGGTTATAAATTTGAGGATCAGTTAGACCTATGAAAAAAAGAATATTTTATACAATAATATTTTTGTCGGTTATTACAGTTGTGGTAACCGGCATTTGTTCATCATTGATATATTACAATTTATATTTGCAAGAATCAAAGGACCAATTGAAAACAATTGTAGAAATTGTTTCAGATAACAATGAAAATTTTAATGATTATGCAAGTATACAAAAGGCTGTAAATAATATAAAGACATCTGTAAATTATAATTTAAGAATTACAATTATTGAATCTGATGGAGATGTTTATTATGATAATTATATAAATGCAGAAAACTTAGAAAATCATAGAAACAGGCCAGAAATTCTCGATGCATTTAATACAGGTGTTGGGGAAGACACAAGGTACTCTACAACATATAAAAGTGATGCATATTATTATGCAGTAAAAATAAATGATGAAAATGTACTAAGATTATCAAGACAATTGAATGACATTAAAACAATATTTGTAAATATAATTCCTTTACTTATATTAGTTTTATTTGTATTAATAGTAATATGTTTTTTTATTGCTTCAAATATTTCTAAAAATATTATTAAACCAATACAACAAATGTCAGACTCTCTTGATTCAATTGTAGACCAAAATCATAAAAATATTGAAATAGATTTTTATGATGAACTTGAACCACTTGCATATACCATTAGAGATCAAAAAATAAAAATAAATGATTATATAATAAAACTAGAACATGAACGTGATACAATTAGCAGGATTACAGAAAATATGAAAGAAGGTTTCATTCTTTTAAACAAAGAAAAAAACATTCTTTCTATAAACACAAGTGCGAAATATATGGTTGGTAATGGTAAATTTGATTTAAATGAACATAAGCATATATTAGAACTAACAAGAAATTCTGAAATAATTGATGCAATTAATTCTTCATTAAATGAAAATAAACATATGATTTATGATTTAAATTCTAATTCTCATCATTATAGATATTTCTTAAGTCCTGTTTCAGAAGAAAATGATGAAAATGTTGATGGACTTTTAATATTTATTGAAGATGTTACTATGGAGAAAAATGCTGAAATAATAAGGCATGAGTTTTCAGCAAATGTATCCCATGAACTTAAAACCCCACTTACTATTATGAACGGCTTTGCAGAGATGATAAAAGAAGGGCTTATAACTGATTCCGAAAGTATAAAAAAATACTGTGGTAT
>JARBUP010000345.1 GCA_029239575.1 Bacillota bacterium | reverse complement strand
TGTAATTTTAATGCTTCTTCCATTTTTCTTTTTTCTTTAACATAATCAGTAACATCCATAGTAACAGTAATAATTTCTGTTATTTGATTATTGAATCCATACAAAGGTTGATGAATTAGTTTTAAATATTTACGTTCTCCGTTTGCTTCATAATTTAAATGTTCTATGAATGAATTATTTTCAATTGTTTTTCTAATAATTTCTTGACTCATATCTTTTACCTTTAAAACATCATAAATGTTTTTTCCTCTTATAGAAGAAAGAGGTTCAATATCAGGATAATGGTCTTTTAATTCGCTATAAGCTTTATTATTTAAATCAATAATAAGATATTCAGGGTACGAAAATCTTTGTAACCCTAATTCTAAATTATTTATAATTTTATTTGCTAACTCATATTGTGCTTTAATAAATAAATTTTCTTCATTTTTTATTCTATCTGTAATATCATGAAAACAAAAAATGCATTTTTCCACATCTCCAAATTTATCATATATGGAATTTTTACTAGCAGTATAATAATTCGTATCATCTGATTTTTTATTAGTAAGAATTACTTTATTTACTGAATCATTATCTAAAAAGTTATTTGTCATAAAATTTCCTAAGTTTAACATATTGTAATCATATTTATCCGCTGTTAAACCAACTTCTTCAATTATATCGTCAGAAGTTTTCGAAACATTTAATAGTTCTTTAGCGCTATTATTTAAAAGTGAAATATTATTATTTTTATCCACCACTACTAATGCATCTGACATATTTTCTATTATTGCATGCAACTCTATATTTTTATTTTCAACTATTTCTCTATTTTCAATATTTTCTGTAATATCATATGCTTGGGAAATTATATATTTAGGTAGTCCCTTTATATATATTGGAACTGTTATTAAAAAGTAATATTTTTGATTTTTATTTTCATATTCTAATTTAAATTCATTAGCATAATATGACTTTCCAGTTTTTTTAACTTTAAAAAATATATTTTTAAGATCATCGCCATTAAAGCCTACATTTATATTATATAAGTTTTTTCCTATACAATCACCGTAATCACTATGAGGTATGTTTAAAAAATCTAAATATTCTCTATTAGCTTTAATAAGCATGCAGTCTGAATAATTAAAAATCGCTGCTGCAGAAACATTATCTCTCAACAAGCTTGAAGTATAAGGAGATACTTCTTCTATTTTAGAATGTAATTTCTCTTCAATAAAGTAATCTTTTTCAATTTTATTTTTATAACAATTAATAGTTATAATTACTTCCCTTGGTTCATATTTTTTAGTAAATAAATAACCGTGGAATTCGTTTTCGAAGTTTGCTAAATCAACTTGTGAATCAATTTTTAACATATGGTTTATTTCGTTTAATGTTTTACCAATAATTTCATTTCTTGAATATCCTGTAAGCATTATAAAGGCACTGTTAACTTCTTGTACCACTTGATCAACACTTTTAAAAAATGGTGTATAGCTATAATAAAAATAATCCATTAATATCCCCTTTGATTACAAAATAATGAATAATATAACATAATATAACATAAATTAACATATTACAACATATATTATAACCTATATATTTACATTAATAAATACAAATTAATTAAATTTATAAAAACTTTAATATTATCAAAATGAAAAAAACAGGCAATTTATAAAAACTGCCTGCCCAATCTATCATATATATTTAGTTTTAATTTTGTTATTAATTTTGTAAATAGATATCAGAAAACTCAACATTTATAATTTCATTTAAATCATCATAAATTATTTTTTGTGAATTACTTTTTATATTTATTATATTAGATGGTATACTGAATTTAAAAGAACTACCTTGTCCTAATATGCTTTTTACGCTTATATTTCCTCCATGAAGTTCAATAATTGATTTTACTAAAAACAAACCTAAACCGCTTCCTTCTGCAATGCGTGAAAAAGATTTGTCTTCTTGGCTATATTTATTAAAAACTATATTTAAAAACTGTTCACTCATTCCAATTCCATCATCTGCTACTTCAATTTCAATTGCGTTACCCTTATCTAATAAATTAATATTTATTTCTCCGCCTTTTTTTGAATACTTTATTGCATTAGATATTAAATTTAATAAAACTCTTTGTATTTGATCTTTATCATATGATATAATTTTTTCTTTTAAATCAAAATTAAAATTAATATTTAATTTAGCAGTTTTAATAAAGTATGATGAAGCATCAACTATATTTTCAATTTCTTCTACTATATCATTGCGGCTAAAATTTAATTTAAAGTTATTTGATTCGATTTTATTTAAATCTAAAATATTGTTAACCGTTTTTTTCAATCTAAAACAACTTTGTTTAATTGAATTTATGCTAAAAATAATTTTGTCATTTTTATTTTCAATTAAGTCATTAGTTAAACTAATTTCCATTAACTGTGTTGCACCGCAAATAATATTTAAAGGTGTTTTAAATTCATGGGACATATTAATAAATAAATCATCATTTGATTCTTTTATTTCTTTTTTTTCATTTATGTCCTTACTTAAATCGTCAGAGTTTTCCATATTTTCGTTAACTATTTCCCCATAATTACAATT
Source organism: Bacillota bacterium (assembly GCA_029239575.1). Taxonomy (GTDB): domain Bacteria; phylum Bacillota; class Clostridia; order Tissierellales; family Sedimentibacteraceae; genus Sedimentibacter. Next base: position 1,153 of record JARBUP010000345.1, on the reverse strand, counting down.
AGTTTTAGAAAAAGGAATTACAAAACTTTTGTTTAAGCATTTCATGATTATTATCACCCCATTATCATTAGTTAGTATATATATATGCTATAAATACCACCAAAGATAAAATTAAAACAGTTAATTATAAAAAACCAAAAATATATTTTATATATTAGTTATCACTTGTTACTTTATGTACTATTAAGTCGAATAAAAGGGGACGGTCCTTAAAGCCCTAAATATTGACTCTTACAAAAAAAGGACCGTCCCCAAAATAATAAAGTTGAGAACTTTTACAGTCACACTATATTTTTATTAACCCAACCAATTAATTATATTCATTGTTTCCTTAAAACAATTATTTTTTAAAAAATCATCTTCATATTTTTCTGAACACATCATGGGGTGTCTGCTTATATAAAAATTTCCATATTTAATATATTGCTTTTTATCTTCAGCCTGTTTGCCCCATAAAAACCAATTGATATTTTTATTTTCAGTAGATATATAATTTAATAGTTCTACACTGAAAGATTCCCAAATTTTAATATGGCTCCCCGTTATGCCTGGTTCTACAGTTAAATAAGCATTTAAAAGTAAAACACCTTGATTTGTCCATGATTTAAATATTTCATTAGGAGGTAATATTTTAAATGTTTTATTTTTAATTTCCTCTTGTATTTCAGAGAATTTTTTTATTCGGTTATAATCTTCTATATTATTATAACTTTTATAAATAAGTCTAACTATGTTTTTTAAACTAACCTGCCTAAATTTATTATTCCAAGAATTCAAATCCCCTACTTCAAAAGCACGACCTGTAGCTCGCCCTTTTTCAGGGTACGGATCCTGTCCTAATATTGCTGCTTTAATATTTTTTAAATCACATTTTAAAAATCTAAGTACATTATCATGTTCAGGATTTGTGTTTAAACCTATTTTTATTTCAATTTTATTTAACTCAGTCTTTATTTCATCAGTTAAAAATTTTTCCCAGGAACTGTGGTAATTATTTGGAATTAAGCTCATTTCAGACCTCTACTATTTCAATTTAATTAAATATTTTTAATAATTATATATTTACATTTCATTTATAAATTTTATAATACATTGATTTTTGATTTAGTACAATACATATATATTACCATAAATTAAAAATACAAGAAAAAAG
>JARBUP010000344.1 GCA_029239575.1 Bacillota bacterium | reverse complement strand
ATTTGGGGACGGAGTTTTTCTGCTGTTTTTTTAGCAGAAAACGCTCCGTCCCTAAATTGTCGAGTGTAATATAAAATAGAATAGTAACTAAAAAAGGATTTGTGAAATCACAAATCCTTTAATTTATTTTATAGTAATCTAACTATTTACTCTTCTATTAAATTACCATCAGTCGTAACTATTTTGTATCCCCATGGTATTAATTTGCCTGAATTTATAATTGCATTTTTAACAGCATTCACTATGCCTGAACAGCATGGAACTTCCATTCTTAATACAGTTAAGCTTTTTATTTCATTGTTTTTTAATATTGCAGTTAATTTTTCAGAATAATCAACATCATCAAGTTTTGGACATCCTATTAAAGTGATTTTTCCTTTCATGAATTTATCATGAATATTTGCATATGCAAATGCAGTACAATCAGCAGCTACAAGTAAGTGTGAATCATTTAAATATGGAGCATTTGGTGAAATTAGCTTTATTTGAACAGGCCATTGTCTTAGTTCACTTTGTTGTTCTGTTTTTTCTATTTCTGATTTATTTGAAGTTGTAACCTTTATAGCAGGACTTTTATGAGCTATTACTTTAGCTTGCTGTCCTGGACATCCGCATGGTATTTCTTCTGTTTTTTCTTCATTTTGTTTTCTTTCTTGCATACGACGTTCAACTAATTCTTTATCAAATTCTTCAGCATCTCTTTCAATTATTTCAATTGCATCAACAGGACACTGAGGTAAACAGTCACCTAAGCCGTCACAGTAAATATCTGATAATAATACTGCTTTGCCATTAATTAATTCTAAAGCGCCTTCATGGCATGCATTAACGCATAAGCCACATCCGTTACATTTATCTTCATAAATTTGCACAATTTTTCTTTTCATATATTCCTCCTAAATTTACTTTACATATTGATTATATTATAATAAAATAAAGTTGTAAAGTATGTAACAATTGTTACTTAATAAATATATTTGGAGAGAGTATGGACGAAATAATAAAAATAATTAAAAACAATATATTGTTTAAAGATATAAATGAAGATGAAATAAAAACAATTCTTGCATGCAGCAAAGCATATGTACAGGAATTTGAAGATAATGAAGTGGTTTTTGAACGTCAGGATACAGTAAAAAGTATTGGTATTGTCATAGAAGGTACATTTAATTTAGTTACACAGAAATATAATGGAACAAGAGTAATAGTTACTTCATTGGGAAGCAATGATTTATTTGGAGAAGCATTAATATTTTCATCTGAAAAAAGATCTCCCTATGATTTGGTTAGTTCGGGACATAGTAAAGCGATTTTTATTTCCTACGGTGTTTTTATAAATATGTGCAAAGAAGTTTGTTTATTTCATAAAACACTTATTAACAACATGCTTACAATTTTATCTGATAAAATAATTATGCTTAACAATAAAATGCATATTTTAAATTCTGATTCTATTAAAGAAAAAATAGCTGTTTATTTAATTTCAATTCATAATAAAACAAAAGCATTAACATTTGAAATGCCCATGAAAAGACAGGAACTATCAGAATTTTTAAATGTCACTAGGCCTTCCTTGTCCAGAGAATTTTCTAATATGCAAAATGATAATATAATTGAAGTTGATAGGTCAACTGTTAAAATTTTGGATTTGGAAAAATTATATGAATTATCGGAGTAGTCGCCAAAATTTGATAAAATAATTTGCTTGATTCTTTACTAATTATTGATGAAATAAGCTTTTTATGTTACAATGAATGTGTTTAATTATGAATCATACAAGGCGGGGGATTTCATGAAAATAAAGTTTATACATACATCCGATTTGCATCTGGGAATGAAGTTTCAAAATAAAAATTTTAGCTTGAAAGAACGAGAAAAACACAGAGAAGAGCTTTGGGATACATTTGAAAATATAATTAATATAGTAAAATCAGAAAATATTCCTTATTTATTTATTGCAGGAGATATGACAGCGGGGGAATATGTCAGTTTTAAAAGTTTAAAAAGAATTGTAAAGAATTTCAAAAAAATAGAAAATACCAAAATAATCATTACATGTGGAAGTAGTGATTATCTTAATATAAACAATATTTATGAATATATGGAATGGCCTAAAAATGTTTATTTTATTAAAGGAACTGATTGCATACAAAAAATATATTTTGAAGAACATAATTTATGTATTTATTCTTTAAGCTGGGACAAGCAAAACTCTAATGAAAACTCGCAGCTAATTTACGATATATCAGTAGATGAAAATAAGATAAACGTTTTGATGCTTTCTTGTGAAGTGGAGAATTTAAATAGCAATAGATTACCTATAAATGAAGATTTAATAAAAAATAAATTTGATTATTGCGCTCTTGGTGGTAAACATAATTTTACTGAAATAAAAGGCAATATTATGTATTCAGGCACCCCTGAACCTTTATGTTTTGATGAAGTAGGAGAACATGGAATTATTAAGGGAGAGATCGAAAAAAATAATTTATTTTTGCAGTTTTGTCCTATTGCTAAAAGAAAATTTATAAAAAGAAATATTGAACTTGATATATGCTATGGATTTAATAAAATACTTGATTTAATAAAATTTTCTGGAGATACATTTTCAAATATTAAAGATTATGTAAAAGTTAATTTAACTGGATCAGTTAATACTGATGTATCAATAGAAGAAGTTGAAAGTGAAGCAAAACAGTTTTTTTATTATATTGAATTTGAAGAAAACTTTACTTATAAAAATATTGAAGAAAAGCATTACGATAGCAAAGAATTTAATATAATTGAGTCTTATAAACTACAGTTTGAAAATCATCAAGATAAATTAGAACAACAGGCACTTGAATTAGGGCTGAAAGTTTTAAGAAAAGAAAAGGTGGTAAAGTGAAATGTACATAAGCAAATTACATCTTAGAGCTTTTGGTAAATTTACATATAAAAAAATATATTTAGCAAAAAAATTCAATATAATATATGGTGAAAACGAAGCTGGAAAAAGTACAATTCA
>JARBUP010000343.1 GCA_029239575.1 Bacillota bacterium | reverse complement strand
TTCATCTTTGTTTATAGTTTTTAAAACATTAATTATTTCATTTGTATCACTTAATGGAGTTACTTTTACATTTGAATGTTTTTCAATTAATTCTGCCATTTCAACAGCTTCCATGGCTCTTGGGTTATCAGGAGTCAAAGTATAAATTTCTTTACTTAAAGAAGTTAAATAACTAATTACATCTTCTGGATTTTTGTCCTTTAACATTCCATAAAACAATATTATTTTTTTATTCTTAAAATATGTATTTATAGCTTTTGAAAAATATTCTATTCCGTTTACGTTGTGACCGCCATCGAGGATGATTAATGGTTTCTGATTAACTATTTCAAATCTTCCTTCGAATCGGCAGCTTAAAAATCCTTTTTTAATGGAACCTTCTGTAATGTTATAGCCTAAATTTTTAAGTATTTCAAGAGTCCTTAAAACAGTTAAGGCATTTAACAGCTGATGTTCTCCTAATAAATTTATTTTAGCGTCATTTAAATTAAACACATCTGTTTTTAAATATTTAAATATTTGACCGTTTAAATCTGAACTAATTAATTCATAATCAGAAGCATTTACTTCATGAATTCTTGTATCTCTTTCAAATGCTATTTGCTTTATAACATTTTTTATTTCATCTGATTGAGGATATATTACAACATTTGAATTTGTTTTTATAATGCCTGCTTTTTCAAATGCTATTTTCTCAAGAGTATCTCCAAGATATTGCATGTGGTCATAGCTTATGGATGTTATAACTGAAATTAACGTGTTTTTAACAACATTAGTTGCATCAAACCTTCCCCCTAAACCAACTTCAAGAACTAAGAAATCTATTTTTTGTTCTTCAAAATATTTAAATCCTAAAGCAGTTACAACTTCAAATTCAGTTGGGTGGTTGTAGCCTTCTACTATCATTATTTCTATTTTTTCTTTAATTAAGCTTGTAATTCTTGATAGTGATTCTTTGTCTATATGTGTTTTGTTTATTTGTATTCTTTCAGTAAATTCTTCTAAATATGGACTGATGAATAATCCTGTTTTATAGCCGGACGCCATTAAAACATCATGTATTAAATTACTTGTGGAACCTTTTCCATTTGTTCCTGCAATATGTATGATTTTAAAGCTATCTTGAGGATTTCCAAGAAGTTCTGTTAACCTTGTTATATTGTCAAGTCCAAGCTTTGAACCAAATTTATATGTAGAATGGATAAAATCTAATGCTTCATTATAATTCATTTTTGCAACCTCACTATTTTTATAATAATTGTTTTACAATAATATGATTACACAGCATTCTACGAATGCTGTGTAATCATATTGCGATTGTACCAGTTTGCGACTTTATCGCAAATTTCTGCAAGCTCGCTTGCAGAAAAAAGTTGTGAAACGACTTTCTGGTAAAAATCATAATATTTATATTATTACATATTTAGATTATTTTCAATTGTTTTTATTAAAATACGCAAAATAAAGTTGTAAAAATATACAGCTTATGATAAAATTTTTATTTGATTGATAAGTTAAAATTAATGATGTATAATAAACTCTGAATATTCATGTTTGAAAGGATGCATATGAAAAATTATTACAAAATAAATGAAATTTCCAATCTTTATAATATTGGCAAAGATTCTTTGAGATACTATGAAGAAATAGGAATTTTAAAACCAGAAAGAGATTCTAATGGTTATAGATTATACAGTATACAGGATATTTGGAAATTAAATATAATAAAAGATTTAAGAAATTTAAATTTCCCAATGGATATAATAAGAGATTATTTAGATGATAAAACAGTTGAAAATACTTTAGATATTTTAAATGAAGAAATTGATATTATAGATAAAAAACTTGAACAATTAAAAGTTCAAAAAAATACTATAAGTGCTCGTATTAAATCACTTACTGAAGATGCGGAAGTTGAAAATCTTGATACAATTAAAATTATTGAAATAGAAAAAAGAAAAGTAATTATGTTAAACGACACATTTTCACGTGATGATGAAGCGGACTTTTTAATTAAAAAGCTTCATAAAAAACATGAAGATAAATTATATCTTTTAGGAAATAATTATTTAGGCGTTACAATGGACTTAAATAAAATAGAACAAGGAATTTATAATGCATATAACTCCGTATTTTTTATTTTAGATAAAGATGATAGAAGTTATGATAAAATTATTCCTGAGGGGAAATATATATCTTTGTCATATAAGGGAAGTTATGAAAAAACAAGTCATTTCATACCATTTATGATAGAATATGCAAAAAATAATAATTTAAGAGTAATATCCGATCCTTTAGAACTTTATAAAATAGATGTTCATGAAACAAGTAAAATAGAAGAATTTTTAACAGAACTTCAAATGCATGTTGAAGACTTGAAATAACTTAATAGCATAGGATTATTAGAATAGGAGAATTTATGATAGATTTTAAAAAATTAGAAAGACTTTTGCTGCAAGTTGAAAAACCTGCAAGATATGTTGGAAGCGAACTTAATTCAGTTGTAAAAAACAAGGATGAAGTAAGTATTAGATATGCATTTGCATTCCCAGATGTTTATGAAGTTGGTATGTCGCATACTGGAATGGGTATATTATATGCTTTATTAAACAGTATGGAAAATGTATGGTGTGAAAGAGTTTTTGCTCCATGGGTTGATATGGAAGCTATAATGCGCGAGCATAATATTCCTTTATATGGACTTGAAAGCAAGGATGAATTAAAGGATTTTGATATAATTGGCTTTACATTACAATATGAAATGAGCTATTCAAATATTTTAAATATGTTAAATTTAGCGCATATTCCTTTTAAATCAAAAGATAGAGGAAACGACATGCCCCTAATAATTGCTGGAGGACCATGTGCATACAATCCAGAACCTCTTCATGACATAATTGATATGTTTGCCATAGGTGAAAGTGAAGAAATGCTTCCTGAACTTATGAAAATATATGAAGAAGAAAAAAACAGCGTAAATGGATGGGATAAATTATCATTCTTAAAACGTGCTGCAA
>JARBUP010000050.1 GCA_029239575.1 Bacillota bacterium | reverse complement strand
TATTTTTATACAATAAAATCGGCAGATAAAATTATCTGCCGATTTCATTATTTATATTATACTTCCTCAGTAACATCAAGAGCATCAACTAATTTTACATCTTCATATCTTTCTTGGAAACTTTTTAAAGCATATTGATTTGTAAACAATAAAACAGGTCTCTCATAATGGTCGAATACAAGCATACAACGTGAATTCTGATATTTTTTAAGTTCATCAGTATCCGTGGTTTTAACCCAACGTGCAACTGTAAAATCAATATGATCCATACGAATATCTGTATTATATTCATTTACTAAACGGTATTCAAACACTTCAAACTGTAAAACACCAACTGCACCTAATATAACTTCATTGTATTCATTTGTGTAAACCTGAATAGCTCCTTCTTGAGCTAATTGATGCACACCCTTTTGAAAGTTTTTTCCTTTTAAAGAATTAACTGCACTTACACGACAGAATAATTCTGGTGGGAATGTTGGTAATGGTTCAAAAAATATTTTTTCTTTTCCAGCAGTAAGAGTATCTCCAATTTGGAAATTGCCTGAATCATAAATACCGATAACATCTCCTGCATATGCTATATCAACTGTTTCGCGTTCATTAGCCATTAAATGAGTTGATTGGCTTAACTTTATTTGTTTACCTGTTCTTGATAAAGTAACATTCATACCTCTTTCAAATGTGCCAGAACAAATTCTTAAAAATGCAAGTCTATCTCTGTGATTAGGATTCATATTTGCTTGAATTTTAAATATAAAACCTGTAAAGGTTTCATCAGTTGGTTCAACTTCACCACTAATAGTTTTTCTTTTGCCTGGTGCTGGAGACATTTTAAGAAAATGTTCCAAAAATTCAGTAACACCAAAATCTGCTAATGCAGAACCAAAAAATACAGGGGATAGTTTTCCAGCTTTAATTTTCTCTAAATCAAAGAAATTTCCTGCACCGTCCAATAAATCCATTTCATTTCTTAAGTTATCAAGATTTGTTGCACTTAATAATCCTTCAAGAATATTAGAATGCACTCCATCTTTGTCAAGTTTTACTATTTGTTCTTTTCTAAATAAATGAACTTCATTTTCAAGTCTATCATAAACACCTTCAAATTCTTTACCACAGCCTATAGGCCATGTAACAGCTACTGAAGGCATTCCTAATACATCTTCTAATTCTTGCATTGAATCAAGAGGATCCATAGCTTGACGGTCTAATTTATTAATGAATGTAAATATTGGAATTCCTCTCATGCTGCATACCTGGAACAACTTTTTAGTTTGAGCTTCTATACCTTTAGCAGCATCTATAACCATTACAGCAGAATCAACTGATGTTAGTATACGGTAAGTATCTTCGCCGAAATCGTTGTGTCCTGGAGTATCCATGATTGAAATAACTTTATCTTTATATTCAAATTGCATAACAGATGATGTAACAGAAATACCACGTTGTTTTTCTATTTCCATCCAATCCGATTTAGCATATTTAGAATTTTTTCTTGCCCTTACAGTTCCTGCTTCTCTTATAGCACCACCGTGAAGCAATAATTTTTCTGTTAATGTTGTTTTTCCCGCATCTGGGTGTGAAATAATACCAAAAATGCGTCTTTTATTTATTAATTCTTGGGTTTCCATTAATATTTCCTTTCTTTTTGATGCTAATCATTATCTACTTAGGTATTTTACATCAAATAAAGAAAAATTAAAATATAAATTTAATTAAATAAGAAAAATAATATAATTTTATTTAAAATGTGTTACTTAAAGTAAATTTTTAAAGTCATTTTAATATTGAAATATAAGTTATTAAATGATATAATGCTTGAGATAAACTATTAATAAGTTATAAATAGAAAGTTGGAGAAAAATGAGCAAAAGAGATCAAATTATAAATACTCTAAGTGCAGATACAAAGCTCATATCAGAAAAAATAAATGAGCTTAGAAATAATAATGAACAATATTTTGTTTTAAACGGAAGAAAAAAAACTTATCATGTTTTAACATATGGATGCCAAATGAATGAACATGATTCTGAAAAAATAGCAGGTATACTTAATTCAATAGGTTATGAAGAATCAGATAATGATAAAAACAGTGATTTAATAATTTTTAACACATGCCTTGTAAGAGAAAATGCTGAACTTAAATTTTTTGGAAAACTTGGAGCAGTTAAGGAATTAAAGAAAAATAGACCTGATATGCTTATAGCCGTTTGCGGTTGCATGATGCAAAATGATGAAATAAGACAAAAAGTATTAAATAAATATAGATTCGTTGATATTATATTCGGAACTAATACAATACAAGAACTTCCAGAATTAATATATAACGTAGAAATCAACAAAAACAAAAGCGTGGAAATCATAGATAATTCAGAACTTATTTATGAAAACATGCCTAAACAAAGAAAATTCAATTATAAAGCATTAGTTAATATAACATATGGTTGCAATAATTTCTGTACATATTGCATAGTTCCATATGTAAGAGGCAGGGAGAAATCAAGAGAACCACAAGAAATTATCAACGAAGTAAAATTATTAGCAGAAGATGGCTGCAAAGAAATAACTTTATTAGGCCAAAATGTTAATTCATATGGAACAACATTTGAAGAAAAATTTACATTTTCAGATTTGTTATATGAATTAAATAAAATAGATGGTATAGAAAGAATTCGTTTCATGACATCCCATCCTAAGGACTTAAGTGATGATTTAATCACTGCAATTAAAGAATTAAAAAAAGTATGTAACCATGTTCATTTACCTGTTCAAGCTGGCAGCAATAATGTTTTAAAAAGCATGAACAGAAAATATACTAAAGAACATTATTTAACATTAGTTGAAAAATTAAGAAAAGAAATACCTGATGTTGCTATAACAACTGATATAATAGTTGGTTTTCCTGGAGAAACTGAAGAAGATTTCCTTGAAACAATAGACTTAGTTGAAAAATCAGAATATGATTCAGCATTTACTTTCCTTTATTCAGTTAGGGAAGGTACAATAGCTGCTAAAATGGAAAATCAAATTCCTGAAGATGTAAAACATGACAGGTTCGATAGATTATTAAATGTTTTATATCCAATAGGACTTAAGAAAAATGAAACATGTATTGGAAAAACATATTCTGTTTTAGTTGAATCAGTGAGCAAAAACGCAAATGAATATTTAACAGGAAGAACTGAACATTTTAGATTAGTTCACTTCAAAGGTGATGAATCTTTATTAGGTAAAATAGTTAATGTTAAAATAAATAGTGCTAAAACATTCCACATGGAAGGTGAATTAGTATAATGGCAAAATTTACACCTATGATGGAGCAGTACTTTGGCATTAAAGAACAATACAAAGATTCAATACTTCTTTATAGGCTGGGTGATTTTTATGAAATGTTCTTTGATGATGCAATTACAGCTTCAAAAGTTTTAGAAATTACACTAACAGGTCGTGAATGTGGACAGGATGAGAAAGCCCCTATGTGTGGGGTTCCTTTTCATTCCATTGATTCTTATATAGCAAAATTAATTGAAAATGGATATAAAGTTGCCATATGTGAACAAGTGGAAGATGCATCCCAAGCAAAAGGTATTGTTAAAAGAGATGTAATTAGGGTTATAACACCTGGAACTATAATAGAACAAAATATGCTTGATGAAAAATCAAACAATTATTTGTGCGCTACTTTTATAGAAAATGGTTTTGGAATGTCTTATGTGGATGTTTCAACAGGGGATTTATTTGTTACTGAAAATATATCTTTAAATGATTTTAATATTCATAAAGAAAATAAACATGATTTATTAATAGAAGAAATTAATAAAATCAATCCATCAGAAATCATTTCAAATAAAAATACAAACAATAATATTGTGGACAACAAAATAAATATAATAGAAAATTTATTATCATTATCAGAATATAAAGAAATAATATCAAAACATTTTAAAATAACAAACTTTGATTCACTTAATATTAATGATAATAATTTAGCTATAATGTCTCTTGGAATTCTTATACATTATTTAAACAACACTCAAAAAACATCTTTGGACCACATAAATAAAGTTAATTTTTATTCTGTTGGTGATTTTCTTTTAATTGATACCAGTACAAGAAAAAATCTTGAATTAATTGAAACTGTAAGAGGCAAAAAAGGTGTTGGAACTCTTTTTCATGTATTAGATAACACAATGACAGCAATGGGCGGAAGACAACTAAAAAAATGGATTGAAGAGCCTTTAAAAAATCTATCTTTAATAAATTTAAGACATGAAGCAGTTGAAGAACTTTATGATAATGTAATGCTTTCAAACAATATTAAAGAGAGTTTAAAAGGCGTTTATGATATTGAACGTCTCATAAGCCGTATAGTTTATGGAAACTGTAACGGTCGAGATTTAACTTCTTTAAAACAATCTGTATCAAAATTGCCTGATTTAAAAGCTGAAATTTCTATTTTAAACTCAAAAATGTTTTCTATGATCAATGAAAATTTTGATGTGCTAGAGGATATTTTTAATTTAATAAATACATCCATAGTTGATGAACCTCCTATTTCTATTAAAGAAGGTAATATCATAAAATTAGGTTATAACGAAGAGCTTGATGAAATACGTGAAATATCCACTAATGGCAAGTCATGGATTTCAGAGTTGCAAAATAAAGAAAGAGAAAAGTCAGGAATTAAAAATTTAAAAATAGGTTATACAAAAGTATTCGGTTACTATATAGAAGTAACTCAATCTAATTTAAAATTCGTTCCGGATGATTATATTAGAAAACAAACTCTTACAAATTGCGAAAGATATGTTACTCCAGAATTAAAAGAAATGGAAGCCAAAATATTAAATGCTGATGAGCAGTTAATGAAAATGGAATATGATTTGTTTCTTGAAATAAGACAGTATATTAAAGAACAAGTTAAAAGAATTCAAAATACCGCTCACAGTATCGCAGTAATTGATTCTCTTAATTCATTATCTGTTTCTGCTGTTAAAAACAATTATGTAAGGCCTCAAATGAATTTAAGTGGACAAATAGACATAGTTGACGGAAGACATCCTGTAATAGAAAGATTAATTAAAAATGAAATGTTTGTTCCTAATGATACTTTTATAGACAATAATGAAAATTTAATGTCCATAATAACAGGTCCAAACATGGCCGGTAAATCAACTTATATGAGACAGGTTGCATTAATATCTTTAATGGCTCATATAGGAAGTTTCGTACCTGCTAAACAAGCTAAAATTTGCATTTTAGATAAAATATTTACTCGTGTGGGTGCCTCAGATGACTTATCACAAGGCCAAAGTACTTTCATGGTAGAAATGAGCGAAGTTTCAAATATTTTAAAAAATGCCACTGAAAATAGCCTTCTTATTTTAGATGAGATAGGCCGTGGAACAAGCACATATGACGGGCTTAGTATTGCGTGGAGTGTTGTAGAATATATAACTAAAAATATTAAAGCTAAAACGCTATTTGCAACCCACTACCATGAACTATCCGAACTAGAAAGTAAATTAAAATCAGTTAAAAATTATAGAATTCTTATAAAAGAAACTGATGACAAAATAATTTTCCTTCGCAAAATAGCAGAAGGAAGTATAGATAAAAGTTATGGTATTCAAGTTGCTAATTTAGCAGGATTACCAAACGAAGTTGTTAAACGCGCAAATGAAATATTAAAAATGCTTGATGATTCTGATATTAATAAACCATTCGCTAAACGTAAAAAAGAAAGAATAAATGATAATTTTCAAGTATCTTTATTTGAAGCAAGTTTAACAGAGTCAAATGCAAATAAGAAACAAGAAGAATTTATAGATAATGTTAAAAATATAGATATAAATAATTTAACTCCAATTAAAGCATTGACTTTGTTAAATGAAATCATTGAAAAATGCAAAAACATTTAATTATAACTTAATTTAGTTTTATTTTAAGTCAAATTAATGGCAACCCTTAAAGTGTCATTAGATGAACAAACTAAGCGATGAACACAAAATCGAAAATCATGATTTTGGTTCCCTGCTTATCTGAACGTAGTGAAGAATCTTTTAAACATTGAAACAATAATAAGATCCTTCGCTATGCTCAGGATGACAAAAATAAAATTTTAATTTAAGTTATTACATAGCAATTTAACTATAAAGAAGGTACGCAAATGGGAAAAATTCATTTATTAGATAATGATACAATCAATAAAATAGCTGCAGGGGAAGTAATAGAAAATCCTAAATCCATTGTAAAAGAACTTGTGGAAAATTCCATAGATGCTGGTGCTGATGAAATCATAGTTGAAATAAAAAATGGCGGAAAAAAATTAATAAGAATAACTGATAACGGTAAAGGAATAGAAAGAGAAGAAATAGAAGATGCTTTTAAAAGGCACTGCACAAGCAAAATTCAAACATCTGATGATTTAAATTCTTTATATACGCTTGGATTTAGAGGTGAAGCATTAGCAAGTATTGCAGCTGTTTCTAATGTGGAAGTAATTTCAAGAACTACTAATGAGCCATATGGTGTTAAACTTAGAATTGAAGGTGGAAAAGTTACTTTAAAGGAAGATGTCGGCTGTCCTGTTGGAACAACAATATCGGTTACAGAATTATTTTTTAATGTTCCAGCAAGACTTAAATTCTTAAAAAGTGATACTTCTGAAAGTAGCAACATAAATGAAGTAGTAACTTCATTGTCCCTTAGTAAAGAGCATATTTCATTTAAATATATTAACAATGGAAATGTATTAATAAAAACACCTAAAACAACTAATATTATCAATACCATATCAAGTTTATTCGGAAAAGACCTTTGCGATTCACTTCTTTTAGTTTCTTATGAAAGCAATATTTTAAAAATTAGTGGATATACAACTAATTTAAATTATTACAGGGGAAACAGAAAACAACAATTAGTATTTGTTAATGGTAGAATAATAAAGCATAAAAGAATTAATTATTATATAGAAGCAGCTTATCATACATTACTACCAAAAAATAAATATCCCGCATCGTTTTTGAAAATTGAAATAGATCCTTCCTTAGTTGATGTTAATGTTCATCCTGCTAAAACAGAAATTAAATTCCAAGATGAAGAATCTGTATTAAATGATGTTAAAAACGCCATTTATAGAGCTCTCAGGTCAAGTAATATAATAAAAGAAATAAAAAAAGAAACAATAGTACCCGATAATCATAATAGCAAAGAAAATAGTTATATTTTCGAACAAAAAAAAGATTCAATTATACCTACTTCTAATTTTAATAAAATTGAAAATATAAAATATACTGAAGTTAAATTGGATAAACATGAAAATATTAATAAATCAAATTTTAATAATATTTTTAATGATGTTATAGATAAATCATCAAGTGCTAAACAAGATAAAGATTTTAATATATTTGAAAAAAACAGTATAAATTATGATAATATAAATTTATTAAATGATACACATAAAGTTATAATTGATGATGTGGAAAATAGTAATTTAATAATTGATGATATACTAAATGAAGAAGAACAATACATTGTTTCTTATGATGATCTGAATAATGTGGAAGATTTAAATAATATAAAAATAGAAAATATTAATTTAAATAATATACATTCAGAAAATAAGGAAACTATAATTACAGATACTGAAGAATTCATTTTAAAAGAAGAACAAATACAACATTCCTTTATACATTCAGATTTTGAAGCAAATAGTATTTCTAAAAACCAAATACCTGAACTATCTATAATCGGTATGCTGATGGGTACATATATTTTATGCGAAAGCAAGGAAAGAGCTGAAATGTATATGATTGACCAGCATGCTGCACATGAGAGAATTAATTATGAGAAATTTTTAAAAGAGTATAATAATAAAGAAATTCTTTTGCAGGAGCTAATTATACCAGAAGTAATAAATTTGTCC
The DNA here is from genome assembly GCA_029239575.1 of Bacillota bacterium. Classification (GTDB taxonomy): domain Bacteria; phylum Bacillota; class Clostridia; order Tissierellales; family Sedimentibacteraceae; genus Sedimentibacter. The sequence continues at coordinate 5,157 of JARBUP010000050.1, read as the reverse complement.
TATGAAGATTATTATTCGTGTATGAATACAAAGGAAGTTTTTGAAAAATTAGGATTAGAGATTGAAAATTTTGGAACAAATGCTATACTAATAAGTAAGATACCACATATTTTTAGTCAAACTAATATACAAGAAATATTTTTTACTATTCTTGATTCATTAAAAGGGAAGGGTAAAATTAATTATGAAATGGATAAAATAATTAAAAGTGCATGTGTTAAATCTGTAAAAGCAGGGGATAAACTTCATTTAATTGAAATAAAAAAATTAGTAGAAGATTTAAGAAACACTGAGAATCCTTTTACATGCCCACATGGTAGACCTGTTATCATTAAAATGACTAAATATGAAATAGAAAGAATGTTTGAAAGGATCCAAAATTAAATGAATAATAAAATAATTGTATTAGTTGGACCTACAGCAGTTGGAAAAACTTACACTTCTGTTGAATTAGCAAAACTTTATAATACAGAAATAATATCAGCTGATTCCATGCAAATATATAAAGAAATGGATATCGGAACTGCTAAAGTAACTGAAGAAGAAAAACAGGGGATTAAGCATCACATGATTGATTTAATTAATCCTGATGAAAGTTATTCTGTTTCAGAATTTAAACATGATGCTGAAAAAATAATTGATGATATCCTTTGTAAAAATAAAACTCCCATTATTGTAGGGGGAAGTGGTTTATATGTAAATTCTTTAATTTATGATCTTGATTTTGGTAATGCTAAGTCTGACAATAAAATAAGAGATTTTTATACTAAATATTATGAGGATAATGGGGAAGATGCTTTATATGAAAAATTAAAAGAAGTTGACCCTTTATCCGCTGAAAAAATTCATAAAAACAATATTAAAAGAGTTATTAGAGCATTAGAAGTATTTGATATAACAGGAGAAAAATTTTCTGAGCTAAATACTGATATTAGAAAATACAGTGATAAATATAACTTCATCTTAGTAGGATTGAACATGGAAAGAAGTGTTCTTTATGAAAGAATAAATGAACGTGTAGATAAAATGATGGATGAAGGATTGCTAAGTGAGGTTAAAGAATTATTACTAAAAGGTTATGATAAAAGCTTAGTTTCCATGCAAGCAATAGGTTATAAAGAAATAATAGATTATTTAGAAGGAAATATTGATTTAGAAGAAGCAAAAAGAATTTTAAAACGAAACACCCGAAGATTTGCCAAAAGACAGTTTACATGGTTTTTAAAAGATGAAAATGTTAAATGGTTTGATATTTCAGATGTAAAAAAAATTGATGAAACAATTAAAGAAATATATAAATACATAGAAACCAATTAAAAAAGGAGATTATTATGAATACAATTAATTTACAGGATGCATTTTTAAATAACGTAAGAAAAGATAAAATAACAATAACAATATTTTTGAACAATGGTTATAAGCTAAATGGTACTGTAATTGGATTTGATAACTATGTTGTTTTTATAGAAACAGATAAAGGGCAACAATTAGTTTACAAACATGCAATAACTTCTATATTACCTTTTAAAACAGTACGCTTATTTAACAGCGAATCAAATGTACAATAATCAAGGAGAAACTAATTAATGTTAACACAAGATATATTATGTAAACAGTTTGGAATAAGTGAAACTGTTATTAACTATGTTTTAAAGCAAGAAGCAAAAATTAAAAGCGAATATTTTGAAGACATAGAAAAAATAAGAGAATATAATCAATATAAAGTAATAGATGCTATGCAGCAGCATAGGTTGGATTACACAAATTTTTACTGGAATACTGGATATGGCTATGATGATGTGGGAAGAGAAAAAGTTGAAAAAATATTTGCTTCAGTGTTTCATACTGAAGATGCACTTGTAAGACCTTCAATAGCATCCGGTACTCATGCTTTATATTTAACTTTATCAGGTATTTTAAAATATGGTGATGAAGTAATAGCCATTTCTGGCAAACCATATGACACTTTATTAACTGTATTAGGTGAAGAAGGAAACGAACCTAATAATTTAAAAGAATGTGGTATAATTTATAAAGAAGTTCAGTTAAAAGATGGTGATATAGACTGTGAAAGCGCAATAAAAGCAGTAACAGAAAAAACTAAATTGTTAATGATTCAAAGATCTACAGGATATAGTTTCAGATCAGCATTAACATTAAATAAAATTAAAAATGCAATTGAAAAAATAAAAGAAGTATATCCAAATATACTTATAATGGTAGACAATTGTTATGGTGAATTTATTGATACAATAGAACCATCGGATGTAGGAGCAGATGTTGTTGTTGGTTCATTAATAAAAAATCCTGGTGGCGGCCTTGCTTTATCAGGTGGATATATAGCTGGTAAATCTATTTTAATAGAAAGAATAGCAAACCGTTTAACTGCACCAGGTGTAGGAAAAGAAATTGGATTAACTTACGGAACAACAAGAAATACATTACAAGGTTTATTTTTTGCTCCACATATTGTTAGTGAAGCGGTTAAAGGTGCATTATTATTTGGTGCAGTTTTTAGTTCATTAGGTTACGAAATAACTCCTTCATTAAATGAACAGAGAAGTGATATAATACAAGCAATTAAATTTAATAATCCTGATATGGTAGTGAAAATGTGTGAAGCAATTCAAAGTTCATCACCAGTTGATGCACATGTTGCGCCATTACCATGGGACATGCCAGGTTATTCAGACCAAGTTGTCATGGCATCAGGAGCATTTGTGTCAGGATCATCAATAGAATTAAGTGCTGATGCGCCTATTAGACCTCCATATATTGTTTATATACAGGGTGGATTGTTCTACGACCACGCTAAATTAGGTGTAATGCTATCACTACAAAAACTACTTAATTTTGATGATATAGAAAATAAAATTAAATAATAAATTAAAACAAGATGGATAAATAAAATCCATCTCAGATTATTGGCATACCCCTAAAGTGTCATCCTGAACGTCAGTGAAGGATCTTTAAACCATGAAATAAAAAACAAACGAGATGGAAACATGATATCCATCTCGTTTTGTTTTTTAAAAGTTAATTAATATTTTCTTACTACAGCCTTTACTACACCTAAAATATATGGATTTTTAATTAATATTGGATCCATAGAACTATTCTCAGGTTGTAAACGAATGTGGTCATTTTCTTTATAAAATGTTTTTACAGTTGCTTCATCATCTATTAATGCAACAACAATTTCACCATTATCAGCAGTATGCTGTTGATTTACAATTACATAATCTCCATTTAATATACCTGCTTCAATCATACTTTCACCTTTTACTTTTAAAACATATGATTCTTTATTTCCAACAAAATCAATTGAAATAGGCAATGTATCTTCTACATTTTCAACTGCAAGAATAGGAGAACCAGCGGTTACCGTACCAACAATAGGAACATTAATAATTTCCTTTTTAGGCATATTGCAACATATATCATCAGCATCTATTAATTCAAGAGCTCTTCTTTTATTATTTCCTTTTTTAACATAACCTTTTTCTTCTAACGTATTTAAATGAGCATGTACTGAAGATGTAGAGCTTAAACCTACAGCTTGGCATATTTCTCTTATAGAAGGAGGGTATCCTCTTAGCATCAGTTCGTTTTTTATGTATTCGATAATTTTTATTTGCTTATCGCTTAATCCATCATAATTCATAGGTTCACCTCTTTTGTTTTTCTACATTTTAACATATACTCCTAAAAAAATCAAACATTTGTTTGAGAATTATATTGACATCGAACTAATGTTCTGATAAAATGAAAATAAATAAAACAAATATATGTTCGAGGTGACTATGATGATTCATAAAAAATATAAAATAACAAACATGAGAAAATTCAAAAGATTTATATTTCTTTCAACTATGTTAATATGTATTTTAAGCTTTTCATCCACTAAAGTATATTCAAAAGATATACCACAATATGATTACATAAATGTTAAAGAAGGGGATACACTATGGTCTTTAGCATCCAATTATAATAATGACGACATTCGGGAATTAGTTCAAATAATTAAAAAAGAAAACAATATAAAAAATGCCACCATTTATCCTGGTGACATTATAAGAGTTCCTATTCATTAGTTTGTAAATCATTATTGAGAGGATTAGTTTTAACTGCTTCTCTTAATTGCTCTTTATCAATATGGGTATATATTTGAGTTGTTGATACGCTTTCATGTCCAAGTATTTCTTGTAAAGCTCTAATATCAACATGCCCATATTGATACATTAATGTTGCAGCAGTGTGCCTCAACTTATGAGGAGAATATTTTTTATTAGATAAACCAGCAACAGTTAAATATTTTTTTAGCATGTGTTGAACACCTTTTTGAGAAAATCTCGTTCTTCGGTTGCTTAAAAACAGAGCATTTTCATGACCCTCCTTAGGTTCAAGCCTTACGGGAATATATTCTTTTAATGCTTTAATACATACTTCATTTAAATAAATTGTTCTTTCTTTATTACCTTTACCTATGACAGAAAGAGTGTCGTCTTTAAAACTATTTAAATTAATGCTTATGAGTTCTGATAAACGAAGTCCACAGTTTAAAAAAAGCGTTATAATCGCATAATCACGTTTTTCATTTGAACTATCCGAATCATCAATAGTCATCAATAATTCTTTCGATTCATTTAAAGATAAATGAACGGGCAAACGGCCGCTGCTTTTAGGTGTTTCTAAATTAATAGCAGGATTTTCATTTACTAATTGAACAATGGTATATAAATATTTAAAAAATGATCTTAAACATGCAATTTTTCTTGCTTTAGTTTTATTTGAATTTTTTCTATCTCTATCCAAAAACGAAATAAAAGAATGCAGATCCATTATATTTACTTTTCTTAAAATATCTATGTTAACTAATTCAATATCAATTTCTTCAAATATATTTGTATCTTTACTTAACTTATATCTAATAACAAGAAATCTATAAAAGGTCCTTAAATCTAAAAAATATTCGTTAACTGTTTTTTCAGATTTACCTTTAATAGATAATAAATAATCTAAAAAATCACACATTGGGGTTGGGCACAAGTTGTTATAATTTATATACATGAATTTCTCCTTAATATGTAATGTTATTGTTTTGCTATATATTAACATATAAATCAATTATAAACATTTTTTATAAAAAAAACAAGC
>JARBUP010000049.1 GCA_029239575.1 Bacillota bacterium | reverse complement strand
CATTTGTACTATAGCTAAAAGAGCATCCATTCCATCAAGTTCTGTTGATTTTATTGGAAGACCTATAACAGGAAGAGGTGTACATCCTGCTAATACTCCAGGTAAATGTGCTGCTTTGCCAGCTGCTCCGATTATTAATTCATAGCCATTTGCTTCAGCATTTTTTGCAAAATCAAATGCTATAGAAGGTGTCCTATGTGCAGATATTACTCTTACGTCAACTTCAACACCAAACTTTTTTAACAACTCATATCCTTTTTCAACTACTGAAAAATCTGAATCGCTTCCCATAATAATTGCTACTTTCATATTTTCCTCCTGATGTTTATAATTATTTAATACTTTGTTTATTCTTTATTGTTCATTGATTTATTTAATATTTTTTAGGGACGATCCTTTTTTTATCAGAGTGCATCTTAAGAGATTTAAGGACCATCCCCGTCCATTTTTTACTTAAAGTATTTAACGCCTGATTCAAAAATCTGTTGATCTTTGTTTCCTTCTATATTTTTATACAAATCTCTATCAAGTCTTTCTGAATGACCCATTTTTCCAAATACTCTTCCATCAGGACTTGTTATACCTTCTATTGCTTCTATTGATCCATTTGGATTATATAATCCGTCATAAGTTGCATTATTATTTAAATCAACATATTGAGTTGCTATTTGACCATTTTCTTTTAAACTGCTTATCCAATCCTTACTAGCTACAAATCTACCTTCTCCATGAGAAAGTGGCATATTGTGTATTTCTCCAACTTCACATGCGCTTAGCCATGGAGATAAATTGGATACAATCTTAGTTTGAGCAAATGTTGATATATGTCTTGCAATTTTGTTATAAGTTAAAGTTGGATAATTTTCTTTCATATGAACTATTTCACCAAATGGTACTAAACCTAATTTAATTAGAGCTTGGAAACCGTTGCATATTCCTATTATTAAACCATCTCTATTTTTTAATAAATCCATTACAGCATCTTTTAATAATTCATGTCTAAATATAGCAGCAATAAATTTTCCAGAACCTTCTGGTTCATCTCCTGCCGAAAACCCTCCAGGAAATGCTATTATTTGAGATTGTCTTATTAATTTGTCCATTTCTTTAATTGAATACTCTACATCGGATTCATTTAAATTTTTAAATACAAATATTTCGGATTCAGCACCTGCTCTATCAAAAGCACGCTTAGTATCATATTCACAGTTAGTGCCAGGGAATGTTGGTATGAACACTCTTGGTTTTGCAATATTAAGAGTTGATGATTTAATTTTATTTCCTTTAGTATAACTGTATGGTTTTATTTCTCCTGTAGAGTCACATTTAACAGGATAAATTGTATTAAAAGGCTCTATCCATGTTTTTTTCATTTCATCAATTGATATAATAATATTTTCATTTATAACAATTTTATTTTCATTTGTAGTATTACCAAGCAAAGTAAATTCTATTTTATCTAAGGCTAAGCTATCTTCTACCTCAAGGATTATATCCCCATAATTTGGCGAAAACCATGTTATAGGTTCTAATGACAAATTATTTTCCGCTATAAATCCTATATTATTTCCAAAACTCATTTTGCTTATAGATGCTGCAATACCCCCATGTCCTACAGTGTGAGCACTTTTTACTTTTCTGTTTTTTATTGCATCACTAATAGCATCATATTTTACTTTCATTTCTTCAAAATCAGGTATGTTATTTTCGTTTTTATTAATACTTACTAAAAGTACTTTGCTGTTAGCATTTTTAAATTCTGGAGAAATAATATTTCTAACATGGTCCGTAGCTACTGCGAAACTTACTAAAGTAGGTGGAACGTTTAAATCCTTAAATGTTCCAGACATACTATCTTTTCCACCTATAGCAGGTATTTGAAGTTCATGTTGAACTTTAAATGCACCTAATAAGGCACTTAGCGGTTTTCCCCATCTTTCAGGTTCATTATTTAACTTTTCAAAATATTCTTGAAATGTAAGCCTAATGTTCTCATATTTACCTCCCATTGCAACTATTTTTGCAACAGAATGTATAACTGCATACATGGCTCCATGGTATGGACTTAAAGTAGATAAATAAGGATCAAATCCATGAGACATTAAAGAACAAGTATTTGTTACACCATTTAAAACAGGTATTTTAGCAACCATTCCCTCAGTTGGAGTTAATTGTGTTTTTCCTCCAAAAGGCATGAGCACTGTTCCTGCACCAACTGTCGAATCAAATCTTTCAACCATTCCTTTTTGACTTGCTACATTTAAATCTTTTAAATTTTCAATCCACATACTTTTCAAATCAACTTCTGTAAATGATTTTAATGTTTCTTCATTTATATTTATATTATTTGGTTCTTTTATAATTGCATTTACATGTTGTTTTACGCCGTTTGTATCAAGGAATTCTCTGCTTAAATCTAAAATTGTTTTTCCTCGCCAAGTCATTTTAAGCCTTTTGTCATCTGTCACTTCAGCAACACATACTGCTTCAATGTTTTCGACATTTGCAAGTTTTATAAATTTTTCAACATCGCTTTTTCTAACTACAACAGCCATTCTTTCCTGTGATTCTGATATGGCAAGTTCAGTTCCGTCAAGCCCTTCATATTTTTTAGGTACTAAATCAAGATTTATGTTTAAACTTTCAGCTAATTCTCCTATTGCTACTGAAACACCACCTGCACCAAAATCATTTGATTTTTTTATTAACTTACAAGCTTCAGAGTTTCTAAAAAGTCTTTGAATTTTTCTTTCAGTAGGGGCATTTCCCTTTTGTACTTCAGAACCGCATAAAACTATGGATTCTTCAGTATGTTCTTTAGAAGAACCTGTAGCACCGCCACAACCGTCCCTTCCAGTTCTTCCACCTAATAAAATTATCATATCTCCTTTTTCAGGAGTTTCTCTTATTACATTTTCTTTTGGAGCTGCTGCAATAACTGCTCCTATTTCCATTCTTTTTGCAACATAATCAGGGTGATATATTTCTACAACTTTACCTGTTGAAAGACCTATTTGATTTCCATAAGAACTATATCCTGCAGCTGCTTCAGTTGAAATTTTTCTTTGTGGAAGTTTTCCTGGTATAGTTTCATCTATACTTTGCGTTGGGTCTGCGCTTCCTGTAATTCTCATAGCCTGATAAACATAGCTACGTCCTGATAACGGATCTCTAATAGCTCCCCCAAGGCAAGTAGCTGCTCCTCCAAAAGGTTCAATTTCTGTTGGATGGTTATGAGTTTCATTTTTAAACTGTAAAAGCCATTTTTCATCTTGACCATTCACATCAACATTTATTTCTATACTGCATGCATTTACTTCATCAGATATTTCTAAATCATCAAGTAGTCCAAGTTTTCTTAATTCCTTAGCACCAATAGTTGCTAAATCCATTAAGTTTATATCTTTTTCTCTTTTTTCATAAACAAATTTTCTTGAGTTTAAATAAGTATTAAAAGTGCTTTTAATTTCTTCTGAAATTTTTCCTTCTTCAAATTCAACATTATTTATTACTGTAGCAAATGTAGTATGCCTGCAATGATCTGACCAATAAGTATCAATTACTTTAATTTCTGTTATAGTTGGATTTCTTTTTTCCACTTCTTTAAAATATTGCTGACAGAAAAACAAATCCTCAGAACTCATGGCAAGACCCATTTTCATACAGTAATCCTGTAATTCTTCTTTAGATTTGTTTATAAAATTTTCAACCATTTCAACATCAGCAGGTTCAGGAAAATTTTCGTCAAGTGTTTCTGGCTTAAACAAATCCGCTTCCCTTGAATCTACTGTATTAATGTAGTATTCTTTAATTTTTTTCAATTCAACTTCATTTAAATCACCCTCAAGCAATATTACTCTTGCATATTTTACTGGTGATTTTTCTTTTTTAGTTACAATTTGGATGCATTGTGCTGCTGAATCCGCTCTTTGATCATATTGTCCAGGCAAAAATTCAACTGCAAAAATCTTAAATTTTGACAAATTCAATTCATCAAAATTTTCTCTATATATAATATCTTGGTTTGGTTCTGAAAATACTGTTGTTACAGCTTTTTCAAAATCATCCGAGCTTATATGTGACACATCATATCTGTTTAAAATTCTTACATTTTTTAAATTCTGTAATTTTAAATTATCTTTAAAATTATGTAGCAAATTTAATGCTTCAGTATTAAATCCTTCTCTTTTTTCTACATAAACTCTTTTTACATCAAAATTCATAATTAACCTTCCTTTTTTGGAATACAAATTATTTCTTAACTTAAATTTATAATATCAAACTTAATAACCTTTGTCAACAATTTCTGTGTGAAATTGTGATTTTTTTCAAAAATAGTTCGTACTAACACGAACTATATGATAGCATCCCATTTATTAATTCGATTATAGTTGATTTTTACAAATTAAAAAAGAAGTGGCATATGCCACTTCTCTACTTATTATTAATACTAATTGATGTTAAACTTAAAATATCCTGTTCTAATTCAAGTATACGATTTTTAATTTTTTTATAATCCTCTAAATTTAATGATTCTTTATTTAAATATTTTTCTGCTGAAATTATAGCTTCATTAAATATATTTTTTAATTTTTCAGTATCACTTAATAAATTATCTGACATTTTATTTGGCGTAATATCTAAAGCTATTTCTTCTACTTGTGAAACTACACCATCTGTTTTTTCTTCATTTTCTTTATATGTTTTAATATTGTATAAATGGTCATAAACAGGTACAATAGCGTTTATACCTAACTCTTTTGTTATTTCCGCAGCAAAATCTGCTTTTGACTGTGCTTCCCCATGTACTACAAAAACTTTTTTAGGTTTTTCTTTAAATCCTTTAAGCCATTTAAGTAAAGCTAATTTATCAGCATGGCCTGAAAAACCTTCAAGATTATGAATTTCTGCAGCTACACGAATTTCTTCTCCCAAAACTTTTACAATTTTTTCACCTTCAACAATTTTTCTGCCCAGAGTTCCCTCTGCTTGATAACCAACAAAAACAATACTTGATTCTTTTCTCCAAAGATTATGTTTTAAATGATGTTTAATTCTACCTGCTTCGCACATACCTGAGGCAGAAATTATAACTTTAGGTTCTCTTGATATATTTAATTCTTTAGATTCTTCTGCAGATTGTGTAAAATGTAAATTTTCAAATTGTAGAGGGTGATCACCATTAAATAAGAATTCTTTAGCTTCTTCATCAAACACATTAACATTTTGCTTAAATATTTCTGTTGCTTTAGTAGCTAGTGGACTATCAACATAAACTTGTATTTTACTTAACAGATTTTCAGAACCATTTATTTTACATTTCTTATCATAATATTTATTTAATTCATATATCAACTGCTGTGTTCTTCCTACAGCAAATGAAGGTATTATAACATTCCCGCCTCTTTTAATTGTTTGTAATATTATTTCTATTAACTCTTCAGTACGTTGTTCTACATTTTGATGAATTCTATTTCCATAAGTTGCTTCCATAATTAAATAATCTGCTTTATCTATAATAGAAGGATCTTTTAACAATGGCTCTTTATCCATTCCTAAATCCCCTGAAAAAACAAGTTTCATTGTATTATCATCATCTTTAAACCACATTTCAATTATAGCGGACCCTAAAATATGTCCTGCATCTTTAAAACAAATTGTTATATTTTCATTTACATCTACCAATTGTTCATATAATACAGGTTTGAAATATTTGAATGAATCCATTGCATCTTGTTGTGTATACATTGGTTCTACTAATGCTCTTCCTGTTCGTTTAGCTTTTTTATTTTTCCATTCAGCTTCTGTTTCTTGAATGTGAGCACTATCAACTAACATTATCTGACATAATTCATATGCTGGTTTTGTAGAGTATATTATTCCTTTAAAACCTCTTTTAACTAATAATGGAACTCTTCCGCTGTGGTCTATGTGACTGTGACTTAAAAATAGAAAATCAATTTCAGAAGGGTTAATTTCAAATTCTTCTAAATTTAAATCTTCATCCTTCCCTTGAAACATTCCACAATCAAGTAATATTTTTTTATCTTTAAATTCTTTACTCCGCCTAAAAATCTTATGTTCATATATTTGCCTCATTTCTATGTAATCGATATTATTATATATACCACAGAAAACTTAAATTAAACTATTATTTATGTTATTTGTAATTCATAATACATTATTCAACTATTATGTTATTATTTATATTTATTAAAATGATATACTCAAATTTTTAATTACTTTTTAACTAAAAAAAGATGAGTCTATAATTAGAATCATCTTCTTTATCAAGCAGTTTTTACAAGTTTTTCTTCAATTTCACCCATTTTTGCATTTTTCTCTTTTGAAAGAAGCATAACTGATCCAATAGGATCTCCATGTACTAAAATTGGTGCGATAACTTGAGCAGTATAGCTATCTGGACTAAATTCATTAGCCGTAATTCTAATTGGTTTTGTATTTCCAGAAGCAAGATATACTTCTCTACTTTCAATGATTTTTTCAAGTTCTGGACTAAGTCTTTTTTCAGTATAGTCTTTTTTAGAACTTCCTGATACTGCAATTACGCCATCTCTATCAGTTATTATCGCTGTATGTCTTGTAGTTTCAAAAAGTGATTCTACATATTCACCTGAAAATTCAGTTAATTCACCTATTGGGGAATATTTTTTAAGAATTATTTCGCCTTCTCTATCAGTAAAAATTTCAAGAGGATCCCCTTCCCTAATTCTTAGTGTCCTTCTTATTTCTTTAGGTATAACTACTCTTCCTAAATCGTCAATTCTTCTGACAATTCCTGTTGCTTTCATATTATTCGTTCCTCCGTCGCTTAAATAAATTATATTAAAATGAATTATTCACTTAATAATTTGTATCTTTATTTCTATAATTTCTATTATTTGCATTTAAATGAATTTTATCCTTAATATAATTAGGATATATTTGGAAAAAAGTTTCTGAAATGCTTTTGTATTATATAGTATAATTTAACATTAAGCAACATTTTTTTACGAATATTTACAAATAATTACTTTTTTACTAATTATCTATTTTTCCTTTTTTTCTATAGTTGCACTATTTTTCAAGTTCTCTATTAATTCATTATATTTTGTGTTTTTATAATTTTCTACTAAGCTTTCTTTTGAACTTTCTAAAGTTATAGCTTCATCAACTTTTTTATCAGTTACTTTAATTACATGGTATCCAAATTCAGATTGAACAGGATCACTTATTTGACCTATTTCCATTGCAAAAGCTGCATCAGAGAATGGTTTAACCATATCTGAATATGAGAAGAAATCTAAATCTCCACCATTTTCTTTACTTGGGTCTATTGAAACTTCTTTTGCTACATCTTCAAATTTTTCGCCTTTGTCTAATCTTTCTTTAACTTTTTTTGCTTCGTCTTCAGTATTTAATAAAATATGGCTTGCTCTAACTTGTTGGCCCATTTTATTTTCATCAAACAATTTTTTTAAATCTTCATCAGTTGGTTGTAAAGATTCAATTTCTTTACTTATATATTGATTTATAACATATTCTTTTTTTATTGCATCAGTTAAATATTCTTCAGTCATTCCGTTTGATTCTAAGAATTTTTTATATTCATCATCTGATTCAAAATTCTTTTTATAAGTATCAAGTTGAGTTTTAAGTTCTTCATCAGTTATTTTAATTCCAGCTTTTTCAGCTGCATCTAATAAAACAAACTCTAAAATCATATTGTCCATTATAGCGCCATCTTCATAGTAACTTCCGATAGTTTTGCCTTCAGATATTTCCATATCCCATGCACCTTCGCCATATTGAGTTTCCACCATTTTTTTATATGCTGCTAAATTTTCATCATATTCTGCTTGAGTAATAGCTTTTCCATTTACTGTAGCAATTACTCCTTCTTGATTAATTAAATCTGATTTTGAATCTTTAGAACATGCTGATACTGCAAAAGCTACACATAAAACCAAGATTAAGCTGATAATTTTTTTACTTCTTTTCATTCTTTTCCTCCTGAGCAGGTGCTTTTGACTCTGCTTTAAAATTATTTAGTTTTTCTAACATATTTTCAAGATCCTTCAGTATTTTGTCTTGTTCTAAAGCATCTAATTTATATTTAATAATAGGTCCTTTAGAAACATCAAATACAATTTTGTCTTTGAAATTATCTAATAAGAATCCTATTAAATTCGTATTTAAGTCAGAGTTGTCATTCATTTCTATGTTGACTATATTTCCGACCTGAGCTAATGATTTTATTTTTATTTTTTGGCAAAGAGTTTTAATATATGAAATTTTTATTAAATTATTAACTTGCTTTGGAGGATTTCCGAAGCGGTCTATAATTTCTTCAGTAATATCTAATACATCCTCTTTATTAGATGAAGCAGCAATTTTTTTATAAACTTCAATTTTTTGCTCTTCATTTTCTATATATGAATTTGGAATATAGCCATCCACGCTTAAATCAACGCTTGTTTCAATTTCTTCTTCCAATTCACCAGATCCAAGCATTTCTTTTATAGCTCTATCTAAGAATTTAACATATAAATCATATCCTATGGCAAGCATATGACCGCTTTGCTCAGCTCCCAATATATTTCCGCAACCCCTTATTTCTAAGTCACGCATAGCTATTTTAAAACCCGAGCCAAAGTCTGTAAATTCTTTTATAGCTTTTAACCTTTTATCAGCTATCTCCGAAAGCATTTTATCTCTTTCATAAGTTAAATAAGCAAATGCAATTTTGTTTGTTCTGCCTATTCTACCTCTTAACTGATACAATTGAGATAATCCAAGATGGTCTGCATTATCTATTATTAAAGTATTTGCATTAGGTATATCCATGCCTGTTTCTATTATAGTTGTACATACAAGAATATCATATTCTTTATTAACAAAATCAAGCATTACATTTTCAAGCTGTCTTTCACCCATTTGTCCATGTGCTACAGCAATTCTTGCATCTGGAAGAAGACGCTGTAGCTTTGAAGCAATTGAATCTATATCTACAACTTTGTTATGAACGTAATAAACTTGACCGCCCCTGTACAATTCTTTTTCTATAGCATCTTTAATTATTCCTTCATTAAATTCTATAACATATGTTTGAATAGGAAGCCTATCCCTTGGTGGTTCAGTTATTAAACTCATATCTCTAACACCAATCATGGACATATGAAGTGTACGAGGGATTGGTGTTGCTGATAAAGTTAAAACATCTATATTTGTTTTTAATGCTTTAATAGCTTCTTTATGCTTCACACCAAAACGCTGTTCTTCATCTATTATTAAAAGACCTAAATCTTTAAATTTAATATCCTTTGATAAAAGTTTATGAGTACCTACTATTACATCTATTAATCCTTTATTTGCATCTGAAACTATTTTAGTTTGCTGTTTAGGAGTTCTGAAACGGCTTAGCATTTCTATTCTAATAGGGTATCCTCTAAACCTTTCAACTATATTTGTATAATGCTGTTGAGCAAGTATAGTTGTTGGAACTAGTATGGCTACTTGTTTAGAATCCATAACAGCTTTAAAAGCTGCACGCATAGCTACTTCTGTTTTACCAAATCCTACATCTCCACATAAAAGTCTATCCATGGATAATGGTCTTTCCATATCTTTTTTTATTTCTTTTATACATCTTAACTGATCATCGGTTTCATCAAAAGGAAATTTGTATTCAAATTCTTTCTGCCATTCAGAATCAGGTGAGTATGGATAACCTTTTGCAACTTTTCTTTGAGCGTATAATTTAACAAGTTCTCCAGCCATATTTTGTATAGCTTGTTTCGAACGTTCTTTTGTTTTTGACCAATCAGCAGTACCCATTTTATTGAGCTTTGGCTTATCGGAATCTCCACCAATGTACTTTTGAATTAATGACATTTGGTCAACTGGAACATAAAGCTTATCTTCACCTTTATATTTAACACAAAGATAATCTTTTTTTATATTTTGTACTTCAATTTCTTCTATGCCGACATATTGCCCAATACCATGGTGTTCATGAACAACAAAATCTCCAACTTTTAAATCAGTAAATACATCAATTTTTGAACCTTTACTTTTTTTAGTTTTATGAGATTTTTTTCTTATAGAACCAAAAACTTCATTTTCGGTTAATACTATTAATTTGTTTTCATAAAATTCAAAACCTTTTTTTAAATCACCAGGTATAATTATTACCTGTCCGCTTTCAACAGATACATTTGGATCTTTTGACAATGAAGTTATTACTTCATAATCATTTAACAAATTATGTAGTTTAGTGCAGCTTTCAGTATTGCTTAAAACTATTGCAATTTTATAACCTTTATACTTATATCTATTTAAATCTTTTGATAAATCTTCAAGTTTTCCATAATAAAAAGGAGCTTCCTTGAACATTAAAGAAACAGTTTCATCCGTTTCTATTGTTTTGTTTAATTTTCCATTTATTGAAATAAAGTTCTTTTCTTCTATTTTAGCTTTTATTTCATTTTCATTAAAATATAATTTGCTTTGATTTGTAAATATTTCTCCTTTTTCAAAAAGTTCCGAATATTTAATATCATAGCTTTCATTTAATATTTTTATTTCTTCTAATATTCTTTCAGGTTCATCAACTATTAAAAGAAAATCATCACCTAAATAATCTAAAATAGAAACGAAATCATCTTTAAAATAAGGAACTAATAAATCTGAATTTTCAATTATTTGTCCTTCATCAAACTTATGAGAATAAGAATTAAATAAAGATTTAAGCCTTTTTGAAATGTCTTTAGAATCAGGTAAATCTTTTATTTTTGACATTCTTTCAAAATAGTCTTTTTCTACTTCTTCTTTTATTTTAAGAATTTCACTTTTTTCAAACAAAACATCTTTACAAGGTATTATTTTTACTGATTTTTGATTTTTAACAGATCTTTGTGTTTTCAAATCAATTGAACGTATTGAATCAACTTCATCATCAAAAAATTCAATTCTTACTGGGTTTGTATCCGATGGCGAAAAAACATCAAATATTCCTCCCCTAATAGAAAACTGTCCTACACCTTCTACTGCATCGACTCTTTCATAGTGAAGTTTTACAAGATTTTGTTTTAATTCATCTAAATTATAACTTTTTCCATATTTTAATTCTATAATATTTTCCTTAAATCTATCTTTAGACATTACTCGTGTTATGATAGAATTTACAGATGCAGTTACAATCATTTTTTTAGATGAAACAATTTTATCAAGAGTATTAGTTCTTTTATATTCTATATCTCGGCTTAATGCATCAACATTATATAATATAAATTCTTTTGGCTGAAGTCTATCAGTTTCTTTATAATATGCTTTTAAATCATCTTCATATTTTTTAGATTTACTTTCATTGCTTGTAAGTATTAATATTTTATCATAAGTATTATCTAATAAATTGCATGTTAAAAAAGCAATCCCTTCTTCATTAATGCCTTGAATTAGTTGTCGCTTTTTATTGTTTAAATTTTCAACGACGTTATTAAATTTATCTGATTTTTGAAATTGCGTAAATAAAACCTTATCCATTTATTTTCCTTCATTTTCTTAAATTCAAAAGTATATTTTGAATATTAAACATTAGTATTTCCACAAAATAGCATGAACAGATGCACAAAAATCATTTTGCGCATCTTTACTTAATATTATATACAATTTTTAATTATAGAATAAAATTGTACATCATTTTTTTTATAATTACAACTTATTTTTCTGACACTTTTTTAATATTATATTTCTGCATGGCACTGTCCAAGCCTTCTTTGACAAATTCCACACACGCATCCCCTGCTGATTTTATTATGTCTTCTACTATTACTCTGTCATCATTAGAAAATCTTTGAAGTACATAGTCTGCTAAATCCATATTAGGATTTCTACCTATTCCAACCCTTACACGGGGAAAATTTTCACTTTTAATTGTGTTTATTATAGATTTCATGCCATTGTGCGTCCCAGCACTTCCGTTTGGACGTATACGTAAAGTTCCAACTGGTATATCTATATCATCATATACAACTATTAAATTTTCTGCTGGAATTTTGAAATAATTCATAATTTCAGTTATTGCAACTCCGCTTCTGTTCATGAATGTAACGGGTTTTACCAGTAAAACTTTTTCGCCGTTTATATTCATTTCACCATAAACAGCATTAAATTTTAATTTATTTAAATTTATATTATTTTTTTCTGCAAGATAATTTATAGTATCAAATCCTACATTATGTCTTGTTTTATGATATTCATCGCCTGGATTACCAAGCCCTGCTATAATGTACATGTTATCCTATCCTTTTAAATTAATACCTATTTTTTCCTAATCCTTTTTTATTTACCTGTCTTGCTCTTGCTATGGCTAAATCTCCATTTTCCACATCATCAGTTATAGTAGAACCACATGCAACATATCCGCCTTCATGTATAGTGACAGGCGCTACAAGATTTGAGTTACTTCCTACAAATGCACCATCTTCTACAATAGTTTTATTTTTAGTTTTTCCGTCATAATTAACAAATACAACTCCACAACCTATATTAACATTCTTGCCAACTTCTGCATCACCTATGTATGATAAATGGGAAGATTTTGAATTATCACCTATTGTAGATTTCTTAACTTCGACAAAATCTCCAATTTTTACATTTTTACCAAGAATAGTACCCGGTCTTAAATATGCAAAAGGTCCCACTGTAGTATTATCATCTATATATGAGTCTATAACTTTAGAATTATCTATATTAACATTATCCATTACAGTTGAATTAATTATTCTTGTATTTGGACCAATTGTACAGCCAGATCCAATTTTAGTTCCCTGTTCTAAAATAGTGTTTGGATAAATTACAGTATCATTTTTAATTATAACGGAATCATCTATATAAACATGATCAGGGTCAATTAATGTTACACCATTAATCATATGTTTTTTATTAATTCTTTGCTGCATAATTTTATTTACTTCTGCTAACTGAACTCTATCATTAACAGCTTTTATATCGGATTCATCCAATAAAACAAATCCTCCAATTTTATATCCGTCCTTATTTAACACTTTAACTGTATCAGTTAAATAATATTCATTTTGAGAATTGTTTGTATCTATTTTATTAAGAGCATCTTTTAATAACTTACCTTTAAAGCAAAAAATCCCAGTGTTAATTTCTGTTATTTTTTTAACTTCTTCATTGGCATCTTTTTCTTCTATTATATTAGCAATTGTACCGTCTTCATTTCTAACTATTCTTCCTAATCCTTTTGGATTATTGAAATTTGCAGTTAAAACTGAAGCAGCAAAATTATTTTTTTCATGATATTCCATTAAACTAATTAAAGTTTCTTTTGTAATTAGTGGACCATCCGCACATAATATTACAACTGTATCCTCATCATTTATATATTGTTTTGCAACCATTACAGCATATCCAGTACCATATGGAGCATTATTTCCAATTGGTTGTTCAACAGTATATACATTGTAATTATCTATGCTTTGTCTAATTTTCTCTTTTCCATGACCTAATACAACTACATTTTTTTCTATTTCTGATTTTTCAGCAGCTTCAATAATATATTTAATCATTTCTTTACCGCAAACTTTATGTAAAGTTTTAGGAATGTCGGACTTCATTCTTGTTCCTTCACCAGCTGCCAAAATTATTGACGTCTTCATATTGCCTCCTCGTAAATATTCATAGTAATAATTTGAATTATACATCATAAAATAAATTAAGTCAAAAAAAGTTAACAAGTTTTAGCGATTATTTGCCTACTATAACAGTTTTTTGAGTTTGGAGGACGCAGTCTCGCAACACAAATTTACTTGCTCGCTACCGCTCACGCAAATTTGGTGCTCGTTGCGGTTGACCTACCAACAATTTTTTTCTCCTTATCAGTCGAAAAAATTGGGTTAGGGCATACAAAAAGGGCCTAATATAGACCCTTAAACTGACTATGTCAGTCACGCTATTAAAGAAGAGCTTCTGCAACTTCTTCTCCGTCTTCTTCAAGCTTTAATTCATAAGCTTTGAATACTGCTTCTGCTACAAGATTTCTTGTTTCAGAATTAATTGGGTGAGCAATATCCTTGAATTCGCCATCAGGCATTTTTCTACTTGGCATTGCAATAAAAAGTCCATTTTGTCCTTCTATAATCTTAATATCATGAACCACAAAACAATCTTCAAAAGTTACCGAAACGATTGCCTTCATTTTGCCTTCCGAGTTAATTTTTCTCACTCTTACGTCCGTTATTATCATGTCGTCACCACCTTCCCCCAAAAAAAGATTATGTCCAATTAATTTATTATACTACATTTACCAATAAAATGCAAAAAAACATTTTCATTTTTATAAAAAATAATATGAAATTATTTTAATAATTTCATATTTGGCTCTATTTCAATGATTCCTTCTTTTTCATCCATGTTTTTTAAGACTAAAAGCGACATATAATTATCAATTAATTTTATTTCCGGTGCTAATGTTTCAATAACCACTGCTGTTCCCACTACTTCAGCATTAAATTCATTCATCATATCTGACATGCCTTTAGCAGTTCCTCCGCCTTTCATAAAGTCATCAACAATTAAAACTTTAGAGTTTTGTTTTAATGATCTTTTAGATAAAGACATGGTTTGAATATTTTTTGAAGAACCTGAAACATAATTTATGCTCACAGTTGCTCCTTCAGTAACTTTATTATTTCTTCTTATAACTGCTACAGGAACATTTAATTTTTGAGCTGTCATAATAGCTACAGGTATACCTTTTGTTTCTGCAGTAATAATATAATCTATATCAATATGGTTAAATTCTGATGCTATTATTTTAGCTATATTGGATACAACATTTGGATTATTAAATAAATCCGTTGTATATATGAATCCACCAGCAACAATTCTATTTTTTTGAGAAAACACTTCGCAAAGTTCTGATAATATTTCGGTTTTTTCTTTTATACTTACATATGGTATAAAAACAGCTCCGCCGGACGAACCAGATATAGTATCAATTCTTCCGCACTCTAATTCACTTACTAATTCTTTTACTATAGTAATATCTTCACTTATAGTTGATTTAGCAGCATTGAAAATTTCTGAAAAATAATTATATGAAAACACATAATTTGGTTTTTCAGCAAAAATTTTCATTAAAGCACCTATTCTTTGATTTCGTTTATATTTTTTCACTCAATACTCCTTACGAACAATTTTACTTAATTATAAATCAATTGTTCGGTTTTTTCAAGTAAATTTTAAATTTAAATTTTAGAATATGATTTTAATTTATTTCTAAATTTCTTTTATTAAAAAAAGAATCAAAACCGCCTTCAGCGATTAATATGGACATAAATATTACTACGAAAGCAATAACCATCAAATAATTATATTTTTCTCCTAAAAACATTACTCCAAAAACACTTCCGCACACTGATTCTAAGCTAAGAACTATGGCAGCATGTGAAGATGATGTATATTTTTGACCAATTGTTTGCATTAAAAAGCATACAAGAGTAGTTACAATACTTAAGTATACCATGCTATATGCACCTGTTGTTGTATAATGCAGAGGTGTTTTATCAAAAAACATCATAACTGAAAATATAACAGCACATGTTGAAAGTTGAACTGTGGAAATAATATAAGGATTTTTATCACCAGAAAAAATTCCCGTTGCTACAATTTGCCATGCAAATGATATTGCACAAAAAAATGTAAGCATATCAGCTACATTAAATTCTCCAAAATTTTTAAAATCAACAGTAAGTAAAATAATTCCTAAAAACATTAAAATAGCTGCAATAATATTATTTTTTCCTGGTTTTTTCTTAGATACAAACCAAGCTAAAAAAGGTACCATAACAACATTTGTTCCAGTTAGAAAAGCAGATTTTCCAGCAGATGTACCTTCTAACCCAAATGTTTGAAATATATAACCTAAAGTTAAAAATATTCCCATTATAATTCCTGCTTTTAAATCTGACTTGTTCATTTTACGCATATCTTTGTGAAATATTATTAATGAAACTATTGCTGCAATAAAAAAGCGAAAAAATAAAAGCTGTACTGTTGAAAAAACATCAAGAGCTATTTTTGTAACTGTAAATCCTGTACCCCATAATAAAGCTACAAAAAACAACATAGCATCAGCTTGTTTTGTTGATAAATCCTTCATTTATAAACCCTCCTATTAATATCTAAACATTATATCATAAAGCAAGACGTAAGTCTTGCATCACAACGAATAAAAATACTGAAAACAAAGACGTCAGTCTTTGTTTTCGTGTTTTTATTATATCATAAAATAATTATGTCAACAATACTTCTATGAATAATAATTATCATTTTGAATAATTAAGTACATAATTTTACATTCGCAGTCTCATTCACAAATTTATTTGCTCCTTTTAGTCGCATAAATTGCACAGTTTCGCAACACAAATTTATTTGCTCGCTCTCGCTCACATAAAATTTGGTGCTCATTGCGGTTGAATTACCATCAATTTATTCTTCGCTATCGCTCGAATAAATTGGGTAAATCATACGGAATTCGTTGCGTTTGACCTACCAACAATTTCTTTCTCCCTCTGGTCTAAGAAATTGGGTTAGGTCATAAAAAAAACAAGCTACTCACTTGTTCAGATTATTTACAAACATATAAGATGTAATTCTGAACCTAGTGAAGAATCTATTTATTATTTAATAACAGGATCCTTCACTATCGCTCAGGATGACAAAAAATAAAAATAATATTTTGTCATCAAGCTACACAAGCTACGCACTTGTTTTCATTTATTATTCAATATATCTTTTAACACATATCTAAATTATTTAAACCATCTTCAGGTATTAAAAGCTCAATTTTAGGCTTTTCACCATATTCTCCTATGATAAATAGAGTATAATGCATTTTGGGTTGAAAGTCTAAATTTGGAGCTGTTAATATACTTTGATCATTTCCTTGTTTTTTTAAATGTAAAGTATATGTATTAGAAGGTATAGCTACATTGTTTGTGACATCTCCATAGTTTACATCTGAAAACAAAACTGTTCCATCACCAGAAACTAAATTAAAATATGGTGAATCAATTACTAAATTTATAATCTTTAAAGCTGACATGATTCCCATGTCAGTATTTTCTTTTTCATCCGGTATCATATATAAACTTATTTCCTCTAATTGCAATGCATCTCCAGTAAATGCTCCTGTATAAGCTAAATTAGAATCAATAGTAATGTTTGATTCAAATAAAGGTCCATTTTGGCTGCCAGATGCTTTTGCCACAACATGATAAGTTCCTGGCATAAATTTCATAAACCTTGAGAATTCACCATAACCTAAATTGGAAGTCATAAGCATTTCATTAACATATACATCTAATTTAGGTGCATTTTTAAGTGCGTTTAATATTCTAAAATATGATTTTCTACAGCATTTTGTCATAGTGGGATTAAAGCCCATTGGATATCCATAATTAGTATTTTGATAATTATTTGGCCAACCAAATTTATTTATATCGTACATAATTTCACCCCTTTTAATATATCATTATAATATATGAATAGGAATGTAAAATGTTCAGATAGAGAATTTCTAATTATAAACTAATTTAATAATTTTTTAATTAAAAATTTCTGGAAAATTAATATGTTTAACAAGAATTTGTACAAACTCTTCAAGATAATACTTATCTTCTTCATCAAATCTATTTAATATTGGGCTGTCTATATCTAAAACACCTATTAACTTATTTTCTTTTATTATAGGAACAACTATTTCAGAATTCGAATTTGAATCACATGCAATATGCCCAGGAAATTCATGTACATTTTTCACTAATTGAGTTTGTTTTGTTTTTGCAGCAGTTCCACAAACCCCTGCTCCTAATTGAATATGTGTGCAAGCTATTTTTCCTTGAAATGGGCCTAATACAAGCTCATCTTTTTTATATAAATAAAATCCTGCCCAGTTTATATCATCTAAAATCATCCACAAAAGAGCTGAAGCATTGCAAATATTTGCTAACCAATCGCTTTCATCACTAATTAAACCTTCTACGCTCATGTTTAAATAATTATATAATTCTTCTTTATTATCAAATTGTAGTTTTTCTATTTTATTTTCCATAGCTTCCTCTTTTCTCATTTCTTTTAATAAAAAAATTATAGCATGAAACAATTGAACTATCAAGTTTCATGCTATATATTTATATCGCTTCTAACAATGAGTGATCTTCATTTTTAGAATTATATATTTTTATTATTTCTTTTTCAGTAATTTCTCCATTTTTCACATCTAATATAATTTCACCTTTTTTAAGCATTATTATTCTATCAGAATAATTAATTGCATCTCTTATATTGTGAGAAATCATCATAGTAGTTATTTTATGTGTATTTATAAGCTCCTGAGTTTTATCCATAATAAGTTTTGAAGTTTTAGGATCAAGTGCTGCAGTATGCTCATCAAGAAGTAAAAGTTCTGGTTTTTTAAATGTAGCCATTAATAAAGAAAGTGATTGTCTTTGGCCACCTGATAAAAATTTTACTTCTGTATTTAATTTATTTTCTAATCCTAAATCTAAAGTTTTTAATTTACTAACATATTCTTCAATTCTATTTTTATTTACTAATGGTTTTAATGAGAATTTTTGACCTTTTTTATCCGATAATGATATATTTTCTAAAATAGTCAAAGATGGAGAAACGCCCATTGAAGGATCTTGATGAACTCTGCCTATATATTTAGAACGCTCATTTTCTTTTAAATTATTTATATTTCTATCACTTAGAATAATATCTCCGTTATCCTGGGATAAAATGCCGCTAATAATATTAAATAAAGTACTTTTTCCGCAACCATTTGAACCAAGTATGGCTGTACATTCACCTGAATTAATATTTAAATTGAATTTATTAAAGACTATATTTTCATTTTCAGTTCCTTTGTAAAAACATTTTGATAAATTATTTATAGTTAACATTTAATCACCCCGCTATTTTATTAGATTTACCTTTAAAATTAAATAAGTCTTTTCCAAAATTATTATAGCTTAAAAATGCTATTACTATGATTGCATTTATAGCTTTTAAATCAGTTGGTGCTAATCCTAAGTCTATGGCAATGGCACCTATGAATTTATAACTCATAGCTCCTATTATTGCTCTTGTAGTTATTTTTAATTTTCTTGAGTTTTTAAATACAGTATCCCCTATAATTATTGAAGCAAGTGCTACAACTATTATTGATGTACCCATGTTTATATCTGCAAATCCTTGGTATTGTGCCATTAAAGCACCACTTAAAGAAACTAAACCATTTGAAAGCATGAGACCAATCAATTTGTATTTGTTGGAATTTTCCCCCAGGGATTTTACT
>JARBUP010000342.1 GCA_029239575.1 Bacillota bacterium | reverse complement strand
AACAGATGCAACAGAAGCAACAGATGCAACAGAAGAACTTGATGTAATTGAAGAAACAGAAAATGATGAGTCACTTGAAGTAGAAGGAAAAGGTAAACAAAAACCTTGGAAAGCAGAAAGAGAAACAATCAAACAAGAAAAAGCAGATGCTGAAGTTTTAAAAGATGGAGTTGAAGTTAAAATTGAAAGTTTAGAATCTCAGCTTGAAGAAGCAGAATTAATTGGAGATGCTACACTTGTTGAATCTTTAAAAATTCAAATTGAGGCTTTAAAGACTGAAAAAGATACTTATCAATCTCAAATGAAACAAAGCATCGATCAAATGAAACAGATTATGAAATCTAAATATTCTCAAAAGGAATTAAGTGATTTAAGTTTAGTTGGACAAATTTTATCTTCTGAAGAAAATGTTCAAGTTATTCCTGTTGAAAATATATTCGTTAAAAATAAAGATGTTAAATTTGATACACCACCAGTTATTAAATATGGAAGGACATTAATTCCTGTAAGAGCTATTGTTGAATCAACTGGCGCAACTGTTGATTGGAATGGAGACTCTCAGGAAGTTACTATATCTAAAGATGACAAAATTATTATATTTAATTTGTTAGAAAATACAGTTTATGTAAATGGTATTGCATCTGAAATTGATGTGCCAGCTGAAATTATGAACAATAGAACAATGGTTCCAATTAGATTTGTAGCAGAGAATTTTGGTTTAAATGTACAGTGGGAGCAAGAATCACAAACTATTTCAATTGAAGAAGAAACTGTAGAAACTGTAGAAGATATAGAAACTGTAGAAGCTACAGAAGATGTAAATACAGAAACAACAGAAACAACAGAAACAACAACACAAGATAGTATAATTGAATAAATAGCATTTAAGAAGGGACTATTTTATAATAAATAGCCCCTTTCGTTTTATTGCAAGTTATAACTCTTAATGATATAATTTATGTAATAACAAAATTATTATGGATGCATAGCATAATCATAAATCAATATTGAAAGTAGAGTTATATATGAAAAAAACTAAAAATAGAATTATTTCTTGGCTGCCTGTAATTCTTTGGATGTTAATTATTTTCTTATTTTCATCACAACCTGCATCAGATTCTGATGGATTTAGTAGAGGGTTTACAAGTATTTTAATTGACATAATAGGAAGAATTCTTCCTATAGATGTGGTAACAAGTACAGGGGCTGACGTAATAGCTAAATATAATCACATAGTTAGAAAACTTGCACATTTTACAGTATATTTAATACTTAGTATTTTAGTAGCAAATGCATTAGAAAATAACAAAAAGTTCAACTATAAAATATTTTTATATTCATTATTAATATGTGTATTTTATGCTATAAGTGATGAATTTCATCAGCTCTTTGTAAGTGGAAGAGGTTGTCAGATAAAAGATGTTTTAATTGACAGTATTGGATCCTTTATGGGTTTAGTCATATATTCCGTTATAAAAAATCTTTATAAGAAAATTAATAATTATTAAAAGACATTTTGTTTATTAAAATGTCTTTTTTTTTGCTAATTATAAAAATAGATTTGTTAGTTTTAAAACTTAATCAAAAGGTATATATATTAATAAGCATTATTTTGCTTAAAAGAATTGAGAGGTTGATTAAATGAATAACATATATTATATTTCATGGGATTTAATTGAAGATTTTTTAAGAAGCTCTTTCGAAAAATTGGGAGTTCCTAAAGAAGATGCAGTAATTTGTGCAGATGTATTAATGGAAAGCGATAAAAGAGGTATTGAAAGTCATGGAATAAACAGATTTAAAACAATTTACATTGACCGTATTAAATTAGGTATACAAAATCCTGTTACTAATTTTGAAGTATTAAAAGAAACTGAAACCACAGCTGTTGTTGATGGTCATGACGGAATGGGAATGGTAATAGCATATAAATCTATGAAAATGGCTATTGAAAAAGCTAAGCTTTATGGAATGGGTATGGTTGCAACAAGAAATTCTTCACACTACGGTATTGCAGGATATTATGCAACCATGGCAACAAAAGAAGGAATGATAGGAATTACAGGAACTAATGCAAGGCCTTCTATAGCACCAACATTTGGTGTAGAAAATATGCTTGGAACAAATCCTTTAACATTTGGCATTCCAACTAACGAAGAGTTTCCATTTATATTGGACTGCGCCACAAGCATAACTCAAAGGGGCAAAATAGAATATTATTCTCGGATGGGAAAAGATACGCCTGAAGGAATGGTAATTGGTGAAGACGGTAATCCAATGACAAATAGCAAAGAAATTTTAGAATTTTTAACTAATGGAAAAGCAGCACTATCCCCATTAGGAGGAATTGGTGAAGAGTTAGCTGGATACAAAGGTTATGGCTATGCTACTGTTGTTGAAATATTATCATCTGCTCTTCAATCTGGAAATTATTTAAAAATGTTAAATGGAATTGATGAGCAGGGTAAAAATACCCCCTACCATCTTGGACATTTTTTCATAGCCATAAACACTAATGCTTTTTTGGGAGAAGAAGTATTTAAAAAAACTGCTACAAGTATTTTAAGGGAACTTAGGTCATCTAAATTATCTCCACATGAAAAAAGGATTTATACAGCAGGTGAAAAAGAATATTTATGTTACCTACAAAGAAAGGATACGGGGGTACCTGTTGGAGAATCAGTGCAAAAGGATTTAATATCTGTAAGAAATGAACTTAAATTACCACATGTATTTCCTTTTGAAGCGAATAAATTATAAGTATAAGAAAAAATTAAGATTAATATAAATATAATATATCGCAAAAGGTTTGTGTCTAAAGTTATGACAACAAACCTTTTGTGATATTTATGTGAAAATTATGTGAAGATTCATATTGACAAAATATTAACTATATTTTATAATGAATGAGTTCAATGAACTGATTTTGTTAAAAATTATAATATGTTTTTTTAAAATATCAGTTTATTAGTAATTATTAGGAGGAGAGAAAAATGAAATTAAAAACAAAATTTAAAAGATCATTAATAA
>JARBUP010000048.1 GCA_029239575.1 Bacillota bacterium | reverse complement strand
TTTTATAAAGCAGGGCTTGCAACAAAAAATGTTGGAGAATTTATAGCTATTTCATCATCATTAAAAATGAATGCATCTTTTACAGTTTTATTTTTTAGAGGTGTGCTTTGTAACATTTTAGTGTGTTTAGCAACATGGTGCAGTTTTAAATGTAAATCAGAAAGTGGAAAACTTATTATGATTTTCTGGTGTCTTTTTGCTTTTATAACTAGTGGATATGAGCATAGCATTGCCAATATGACTTTATTAACTATAGGTTTGCTTTCGCCGTTATCTGCTGATGTGAGCATTTTTGGTTATTTTTATAATATTTTAGTGGTTACTTTAGGAAACATGGTAGGTGGAATTTTATTTGTTGCCATGCCGTATTTTATAATATCAAAAAGGGAAGAGGTATAAGTATGGGATATAGTTTAAATATTGATAATATGAATACTGTTATTAAAAAATGGTCAGAAAGTTATTTAATATATGCTCCTAAATGTTTTGAAGGAGGGGGAACTTTTTCAGATACTGATGTAGTTCGCTATGGACAAATTGAAAATGTTGAAGAAATTGTCTTTAATAAGAAATCAGATTTTTCATTTAAGGAAGTACTGCTTCCAATTTCTGAAACATTGTTTTATTTTACTGAAGATTCAGTAAAGGAAGCAGATGAACGCAAAAAGAAAGCTATAATATTTTTAAGAAGCTGTGATCTTCACTCAGTAAGACGTTTAGATGAAATATATCTTAATAATGGTTTTGAAGATTATTATTATAAAAGATTAAGAGAAAATGTGAAATTTATTTTATTGGGTTGCAAAAGTAGTTTTGAAAACTGTTTTTGTGTTGATATGCAAACAAATAAAGTAGATTCTTATCATGCAAGCATTGATTACGATGGAGAAAGTTTCTTAATTGATAATAAATGTAGTGATTTTGAAAATGATTTTGAAAATTCATTCAATAAAAAGCAAGATGTTATTCCTTCATATGTTACTGAAAACCATGTAAAGGTAAATATTCCTGATAATATTACATTGGATATAATTAAATCAAAAATGTGGGATGAATATGATTCAAGATGTATTAGCTGTGGCAGATGTAATTTTGTATGTCCTACTTGTACATGCTTTACAATGCAAGATATTTTTTATACTGATAATGGTAAAGCCGGAGAAAGAAGGCGTGTATGGGCTTCATGCATGGTTGATGGTTATACAGATGTGGCAGGCGGAGGATCTTACCGCAAAAATAATGGACAAAGAATGCGTTTTAAAGTTCTTCATAAAGTATATGACTATAAAAAAAGAAACGGATATCACATGTGTGTTGGATGCGGAAGATGTGACGATATTTGTCCACAATATATTTCTTATTCTAACTGCATAAATAAGTTAGAAAATGCCATGAAGGAGGTAAATGAAATTGAATCATAATGAATATATTCCATTTTTATCAGAAATAAAAGAAGTAATAAAACATACGGATATAGAATACACATTTCGTATGTCCTATATTGGTAATGTAAAACCAGGACAATTTTTTGAAGTTTCCATACCAAAATACGGTGAAGCTCCCATATCTGTAAGCGGTATAGGAAATGATACAGTGGATTTAACTATAAGACGAGTTGGCAAAGTAACGGAAGAAGTATTTGAGAAATATGCTGGGGACAAGTTGTTTTTAAGAGGACCTTATGGAAATGGATTTGACGTAGAAAATTATAAAGGAAAAGAATTAGTTATAATTGCTGGTGGTACAGGCTTATCTCCAGTTAAAGGTATAGTTGATTATTTTTCACAAAATGCAAGTGAAGCAAAAAGTACAACTTTAATTGCAGGATTTAAAAGCCCCAATGATATTTTGTTTACAGAAGATTTCAAATCTTGGGAAAAAAATATGAATGTTATTTTAACTGTTGATTCTGCTGAAGAAAACTCTAAATATAACGTAGGATTAGTTACACAATATATACCTGAACTTAAATTTGAAAATATAAGTGAAGCAGTGGCTGTAGTTGTTGGTCCTCCAGCCATGATGCGTTTTTCTACTAAAGGACTTTTGGACGTGGGATTTGAGGAAAAAAATATTTGGATTTCTCAGGAAAGAAAAATGTGCTGTGGCATAGGGAAATGTGGTCATTGTAAAGTGGATGACACTTATATTTGCTTGGATGGACCAGTATTTAATTATACAAAGGGTAAAGATCTAATTGACTAAAACATGGAAGGAGGTAATATGATGGATTTAAATACTAAACAACTTAAAAGAAACGCTTTTAGAGTTACAAAGGTAAGAGGATATACTGCTTCAAGAATTCGTGTTCCAGGTGGACATATGCAGTCTAAATATCTTGTTATGTTGCATGAAATAGCTGAGAAATATGGTAATGGAACTATTCATATAACAAATAGACAGGGCTTTGAAATACCGGGTATAAAATTCGAGTCCATGCCTGAAGTAAATAAACTTCTTCAACCTATTATTGAAGGACTTGATATAAATCAAAGTGACAAGGGACAGGGATATAGTGCAGCCGGTACAAGAAATATTACAGCATGCATTGGCAATCAAGTTTGCCCATATGGATGTTATGATACAACTAATTTTGCAAGAAAAATTGAAAAGGCCGTGTTCCCTCATAATTTGCATTTTAAAATTGCATTGACTGGCTGCCACAATGATTGTGCCAAAGTAAGAATGCACGATTTTGGAATCATAGGTATGACAATGCCTCAGTATGATAAAGATAAATGTGTAAACTGTGGTGCATGCGTTAAAAAATGCGAGAAAAAGTCAGTAAATGCATTACAAACAGTGAATTATAAAGTTGAAAGAAATGAAGGTAAATGCATAGGCTGTGGTGAATGTGTATTAAATTGCCCTACGGGAGCATGGACCAGAAGTAAAGAAAAATATTACCGCCTAACTCTTCTTGGAAGAAGTGGAAAGAAAAATCCACGTTTAGCTGAAAATTATGTAAAATGGATTGATGAAGAAAGTATTATTAAAATAATAAAAAACACATATGATTATGTGGAAAAATATATTGATCCCAATGCATTTGAAGGCAAGGAGCACATAGGATATATTGTTGATAGAACAGGATTTAAAGAATATGAAAAATGGGCATTAAAAGATGTGAAACTTCCTGAAATAGCGGAAGTCTCCACTACTATGTACTGGAACGGAATTAAATATTAAAAATCTTATGGACTGGGCTTTGAAATTTAAAACCCAGTCCATAAATTTTTTTGTTGACAGGTCGTGTATTAAGGATTATAATACAGTTAATAGTGTATTAAGTGTATTAATACACATGAGAAACACAAATAATAATCGGAGGTGAAAATATTGATAAATATTGATAATAACAGCTCTAAATCAATTCATGAACAAATATATGATGAAATGACAAGATTGATTTTATCAAAAGCGTTAAAACCGGATGAAAAACTTCCATCCGTAAGAGAACTAGCAGCACTATTGAAAATTAATCCTAATACCATTCAAAAATCTTATAAAAATTTAGAAGTAGATAATTATATTTATACTGTTAAGGGAATAGGAAATTTCGTAAAAAGTGCTGATGAGTTAAGGGATTTACATACTAAAAAAACAATTGATGAACTTATAGCATGTATTAAATCTTTAAAAGAACTTGGATTAAGCAAAGACGAGATTTTAAAAATAGTTAATAATATTATTAATGAATCATGACACAAGGAGGTAATATGTTAAAAATAAATGATCTTAGTAAAAAATTTGGAGATTTGCAAGTTTTAAAAAATATAAATATAAACGCTGAATCGGGTCAAATATATGGTTTAGTAGGTTCAAACGGTTGTGGAAAAACAACGCTTTTAAAACACATAATGAACATATATAAATCTGATGGTGGATATGTAGATTATGATGGAAATAATGTTTATGAAAATATGGATATAATTAAAGATTTTTATTATGTACAGGATAATTTATATTTTCCATATCAATATTCATTAAATAAGTTATTTCAATATGAAAAATTAATGTACCAGAATATTTCCCAGGAAAAATTCGATGATTTAACTAAGTTTTTTAATATAGACATAAATAAGAACTTAAATAAAATGTCTAAGGGTCAAAGAAAACAAGCTGCATTTGTTATGGCAATATCAGCACAACCAAAAGTTCTTCTTCTTGATGAAATAGTAGACGGTTTAGATGCTGTTATTAAAAGAAAGTTTTGGGAAATTTTAATAAAAGAAGTTATGGACAGAGAAATGACAGTTATTATTTCATCCCATGATTTAAAAGAACTTGATAATATATGTGACAAAGTAGGTATAATGCATGAAGGTAAAATTCTAAGAGAAGAAAACTTAGAAAAAATGAAAAATGAAACAAAGAGAGTTCAGTTTGCCATAGATGGTGAATTTAAAGCTGTTCAAAGCAAAGAATTCATTTTAATAAAGACAGTTCAAATAGGAAGTATTTATATATGCACTTTAACAGGAAATTCAAAAGCATTTAAAGAATACTTACAAAATAATTATAAATTGTTGTTATTTGATGAGCTTTCAATGAATCTTGAAGAAATATTTATTACAGAGTTAGGGGGCGTAGGATATGGAACTGAACAAAATAAAAAGTAATTTCATGCCACTTCTTATGAATTCAATAAAAGGTAAAAGAAATTGGTATTTTATATCAACAATTATAATTTTAGTTACAACTTTATTAGTTCCAGCTATTTTAAAAGCTGATGCAGAATTTTTTGTGTTTTTCGGAATAGTGGAACTGTTTATCATAGTATATTTAAACTGCTTAATAGACAACAGCTTTTTGCATTCTGATTCAAAACTTGCTTATTATTTGTCTAAACCAGCATCATTAAAAAAGTTAATCACAGTTAGCATAGTTTCAAATTTAATATTCACATGTTTCTTATTGTTTTTATCAGTTATATCAATGATATTTCATTCGTTACCTGATGAAATATATTACGCATATTATTTAATAATTCCTTGGCTTATAACTGGAATTATATTATCAGCATTATCATCAGTTTTAACTGGTAATACCATAATGGCTGGTTTAATGACAATATTTAATTTTGTACTTCCTTGGATTTTATATGTAATCATAATGTTTGTATTTTCCATAGTAGAAAACATAGTTTTAGGATTTAGTGCAGATGTTTTAATGGAAACTTTCACAAGTGTATTTTATAAATTAGATTATTTATATTTTATTAAATACGTAGAAAAAGGAAGCTTCGATATATATTACTTATTGATTCTTATTGTAATTGTAGCTGTTTTATTATTTATATTAAGTAAATGCATGAAAAGAAGAAAAAATGAAAACACAGGAAATTTCATGGTTTTCGATGGTTATAAATATTTTGTATCATTGCTTGCAAGTTTAATATTACCTGCAGCATTTACTTCAATGACACCTGAAAGTGGTGTAACAGGAAAAATATTTATCTCAATTGTATTAGCTGTACTTTCATATTATATAATTATAGCTGTATTAGAAAAATCTTTTAGAATTTCATTTTTTTCAATAAAACTATTTGCTATTTTTATGATGGTATTTATTATAATAACAAGTGGCACAGTATTATTTGCAAATAATAATAAAAATTTTGTCCCAAAAGCAGAAGATGTAAAAATGGCTTATGTGGGCAATAACGCATATGCTATAAGACAAATAAATAGCAGTATAAATGAAAATAAAGAAGTAGAAAATCCTAACGATATGGAATATCATCAATATGAGAAGACTGCTTTATTTAAAGAAATAGAAAATATAAAAAGTATTACTGAATTACACAAAGAGTTATTAACAAACCAAAATTACGGTTTTGAAGAATCTTATTATTCAAGCAATATTGTTATAGCTTATTGGATGAAAGACGGTAGTTATATTATAAGAAGCTATAAGTTAAATGTAGATAATGAGAATTCTGATGATGGAAACAAAAATAAAGATTTAATAGCTGAAAAAATAATAAATTCTAAGGAATTAAAAAATATACAATACAGTTATTTATATGATGAAAATTATTATAAAAATAAAACATTTTACATTGACGTAGTTAACAATAAAAATGGTGATATAGTAGTTAAAAATATGAACTTAAATAATATTAGAGAATATTTAATTAAGGATGTGGATGATAGCTTTGTGAAATCAGATGATGCATTTAGAACTTTAATTTATAGTGATATGTTTTACGGAAAAGAAGCAATTGAGGTTAATGAAAATAGCTACTATTTAGAAATTAGAGAAGAAACTAAAAATGGTGTATTATACTTTAATCAAATATACTTAAATGATGATTTTAAAAATACAAAGGAATTTTTGAACTTAAAGTAAATAAATTTTACAAAAAAAGTCTGTGCAAAGAAAGTTTTGCATATACTTTTTTTGTTTGTGGATTTAATTATAAAAAACCACCTAAACTGTTGATAACTTTTTAAAAATGCACAAATTAGTTATAATTAGTTATATTATCTAAAAAAATAACGTCCACGCAAAGTGAACGTATAAATTATTGTATTATAGTATTTTTAATTTGAATATTATCTCCAAGTTTCACTATTGTTGCATTTGCAGATAAAATTGCATTTTCTATATTAATATTGCTTGAACAAGTAATTTTTACAGGATTTAATTTATTTTGTACAACGACATTTCTTACTTTAACATCTGATAAAACTACAGAACTAACTTTATCAGCTATTATGTTTATATTACCAAGTACAATTACATCATTTATATATACAGTTCCTGATCCTACGCTTGAAAGAATATTTAAGTCACCTACAACAACTGCACTTTCATATGATTCTCCATTGTTAGTAATGTTAAAACCATACTCAATGTTTTCATTGTCCAATATATCATAAATTATTTTTACAGCTTCAGCACGAGTTAATCCATCCACAGGTCTGTAATACCCATTATAACCCATCATATATCCTTTGTTGAATACCACATTTACAAATGGCTTTGCCCAATCATGGACTTTGCTATAATCTTTCATGTAAATAGCACCATCTCCGTCTATATTAGCTGTAGTTATTGTACCGCTTATAGCTTTTGCAGCTTCCTGCCTTGTGATTAAATTTCCTGGCTTAAAAGTATTATCAGTGTAACCACCGAAAATTCCTACTGCAACTGATTTTTGAACTTGTCCATAAAACCAATCATCTGTTTGCACATCTTTGAAATTTTGTGTAGTAGTACTTGTAACTTTAATAGCATTAGTTAAGAATGTAGCAAATTCTGCTCTTGTAACTTGTTTGTCAGGTCTAAATGTCTTATCGGTATAACCTGAAACAATACCTAAATCAATAGCTTCTAATATTTTGCTTTCTGCCCAGTGCCCACTTATATCAGAAAAAGATGAGCTTGTACTTAAAGCAGTAATAGATGTTTCATCATATGTAATTGCATCAACAATCCCGTCAGCATATGCTGTAGAGCTTAGTGCAAAATTCAAACAAAGCCCTGAAATTAATAAAGTTTTTATAGATTTTTTCATTAGTCCCCCCTTTTATTTGTAAATAATAACATTATGATTCTTATCAAAAAGTCATTTCACGACTTTTTGGATGTTAATAATATTATAGAACTAAATGGAAGTAAAGTAAATAGCTAAAATATTAAGTATAAGGTTGACTTATATTGGTAAATTAATCTATAATAATATAGACAAAACTTTTAGGATTAATTATGGAAAAAGATGAAAAATTTATGCAAGAAGCTTTAAATGAAGCTAAGAAAGCTTATGAGCTAAAAGAAATACCCATAGGGGCAGTTATAGTAAGAAATGGTGAAATTATAGGCAGAGGTCATAATTTAAAAGAAACATTAAAAGATGCCACGCTACATGCTGAAATTTCTGCTATAAAAAGTGCTTGTAATAATTTAAATGGTTGGAGGTTGCCAGGCTGCACTATGTATGTAACATTAGAACCATGTTCCATGTGTGCAGGTGCATTAGTAAATGCTAGGGTCGAAAGACTTGTAATTGGTGCAAGGGATTTAAAAACTGGTGCCTGTGGTTCAGTTTTAAATATAGTTCAAATGGATAAATTAAATCATCAAGTAAATGTAGACTTTGGTGTTATGGAAGAAGAATGTTCATCAATATTATCTGATTTTTTTAAAGAATTAAGAAAATATAAAAAATAATTATGGGAGTTATAATATGGAAAGATACCCTATACTTGAAGTTAACGTTAACAAAATATATAATAATGCAAAAGTAGTAACAGGTTTATGTAAAGAAAATAATATTAAAGTGGCTGGAATTATAAAAGGTTTTGGAGGAATTGTTCCTTGTGCAGATGCTATGGTCAAAGGTGGCTGTGTACAAATAGGTAGCTCAAGGATTGAACAGCTAAAACAAATAAAAAAAGCAGAAATAGATATTCCATTGATGCTTATTAGAATTCCTATGAAAAATGAAATAAAAGATGTTGTAAAATATAGTGACATATGCCTTGTATCAGAAAGAAATACCTTAAGCGAGCTTCAAAAACAAGCAAAAAAACAAAATAAGTTATATAAGATTATTTTAATGTATGATTTAGGGGATTTAAGAGAAGGAGTTTTTAGTAAGGATGAATTACTGGAGCTTGCATTATACACTGAACTTGAACTTAGCAATTTAATATTGGAAGGCATAGGAACTAATTTAACTTGCTATGGTTCCATTGCACCTACATATGAAAATTTAAAGGAACTATCAGATGTTGCTGAATTTGTTGAACAAAGAATTGGCAGAAAACTTGAAATAATTTCAGGAGGAGGAACTACAACTCTACCAACTTTATTACAAGGGTTCGTTCCTGAAAAAATAAACCATCTAAGAATTGGAGAAGGAATTATTAATACACAAGATCTTCCACTTTACTGGAATAGCAATATAGATGGACTTGATGCTGATACGTTTATATTAAAGGCACAAATAGTAGAATTAAATAAAAAGCCTACACATCCCATAGGTAAAATCGTAGTTAATGCTTTTGGTGAAACTTCTTTTTACGAAGATAAAGGTATTAGAAAAAGAGCTATTGTTGCATTAGGTAATCAGGATGTAGGAGATTCTTCAAAATTAATACCTAAGGATAAAAGCATTAATGTTTTAGGAGCAAGCAGTGATCATACTATATTAGATATTGAAGATTGTGAAAAGGATTATAAGTTAGGGGACATTATTGAATTTAATGTTTTATACCCTGCAATGCTTTTTTCTTCATTATCCGAATATGTGCATAAGAAAATAATAAAATAAAAAGGAGACTTATTATGCCAATAGTACAAATTGAAATTGTAGAAGGAAGAACATTAGAACAAAAAAGAGAATTATCTAAAAAAGTTACAGAAGCAATAGTAGAATCTATAAATGTACCGCAAGATGCAGTTAAAATTATTATAAGAGAAATGAAAAAAGATAATTATTCTGAAGGCGGAATTCTTAGATGTGACAGATAGCAAATCTTTTGTTTGTGAAAAAGGAATTAAAATGCACGAGCGAAAAGGAGATTATATGAAATTAATATCATGGAATGTAAATGGATTAAGAGCTTGCATGGAAAAAGGATTTCTGGATTCTTTTAAAGAACTAAGTGCAGATATATTTTGCTTGCAAGAAACTAAATTGCAAGAAGGACAAATAGAATTAGATTTACAAGGATATTATGACTATTGGAATTATGCTGAAAAAAAAGGTTATTCAGGAACTGCAGTTTTTTCAAAACGAGAGCCTATTTCAGTAACCTATGGATTAAATATAGAGGAACATGACAAAGAAGGAAGAGTAATTACTTTACAATTTGATGATTTTTATTTAGTTAATATTTATACTCCAAATTCCAAAAGAGAGCTTTTAAGACTTGAGTATAGAATGCAATGGGAAGATGATTTTAGAAAATATTTATTGAAATTAAATGAAGATAAACCTGTTATTATTTGTGGAGATTTAAATGTTGCCCACCAAGAAATAGATTTAAAAAATCCTAAAACAAACAGAAAAAGTGCAGGATTTTCGGATGAAGAAAGAGCTAAGATGACTGAATTATTAGAGTCTGGATTTACAGATTCTTTTAGATTTTTATATCCTGAAAAAACAGAGGCTTATTCATGGTGGTCATATATGTTTAAAGCAAGAGAAAAAAATGCTGGATGGAGAATTGATTACTTTATAGTATCAAAAGATATTGAGAAAAATATTGAAGATTCTTTTATATGTCCAGAAATAATAGGAAGTGACCATTGCCCTGTTGGGTTGATTTTAAAATAATACAAAATTAATATAATATATATAGCCAACCTATATATGTTAACATTTATATGACTTTTATTGTTGTCATCCTGAGCTGAGGCGAAGAATCTTATTATTCGATGTTAAAGATCCTTCGCTTCGCTCAGGATGACACACTTAGGATTTGTTTATAGTCTGAGCTAACTTATGTTGGCTTTTTTTATTTACTATGATAGCTTCTTCAAATTGACTATATTGATTTTTTTAACTTCTGTTGTATATGTTTATTTTTTGTATATTCTAAATTTTTAAAAATATAATGTATAATACTTGTTATGAAACAAAAACTATAAAAAAATAGGAGGAGATTGCATAAACGTGAAAAAGTTATTATTAACATTAATTATATTTATTATATTAACAGGATGTGCTATAAAGGAATCTGATATTTCTAAAATAGAGATAGTTAATACTGCTAATGGCGAAAAAACAGTTTTAGATAAAAGCAGCCAATCATTTAAAACAGTTATAGATGCAGTAAATAAAAAAGATAAAACTAAAGAAAATTTATCAGGATTTTCATATGAAGTATATTTTAACAAAGGGAACCAAATAGATGCATACATAATGAATGTGGATGTAGAAAATGAAAATATTTTTATAAAAAAAGATGAAGCAGTTTATAAAGTAAAAAAGGATATTTGTAGTAAAATATTACAGGATGAAAATTTTTCATTTGCATATATAAACAAAACAATTAACAAAGCTTATCTTTTACAAAATGGTGAAACTAAAAACTTAAATATTCAATATGATTGGGTTTACAGTGATATAAATGGAAAAATAAATGAAAAGTCAGGTATACTATCTGACAATTCTGAAAATCAAGATAAATTAACAATTAAAGATGGAGATAAAGTAATATTAAAATTTGATGTTGAACCTGACAGCCAGATTACAAGAGTTTATAAAGAAGGTAATGCAGTTTATACAGGAAAGAATATATCCGATGCTGTCAAATATATAAAAAATGATGGTGAATATTTTATAGAAACTGAAATTAAGTGGAATAAGAAAAGTGATGTAAACAGTTATGGAAATCAAACTGTTAGTTTTTTAGCATTAATAGACAGGGAAGCTGATTTTAACATAGTAACTAAAGAAAATTTCCCCGGCAATATTTTAATAGTAAAAATCGAAAATTTAAATGAAGATGAAACTGTTAAATTAAGCACTGCAGCTGTTAAAATAGAAACAGATATATACCAATTAAAAGAAGATGGTTACGATTATGCTACAATTATGCCAATAGATTTAGATACAAAGCCTGGAAATTATGGGATAATAGCTACATTTAATGAAGGTAAAGCTAATGAGTATACAAAAGCTAAAGAAATAAATGTTTTAAGTAAAACTTTTAAAACACAATATTTAACTGTATCTGAAGATTTAAACCAAAGCAATAACGATGATAAATCAATTGAAGAATTTGCTAAAATAGTAAAACCTGCACGAGCTATTACTGCACCAGAAAAACTTTGGGAAGGTGAATTTTTAATGCCTGTTGAAGGGGAGCTTACAACTGATTTTGCTGAAATAAGATATGTAAATAATGAGCAATCATCGTCAAGACACTCTGGTATAGACATATCAGCACAAATTGGAACTAAAGTAATAGCACCTAACAATGGAAGAGTCGCTCTTGTTGCAAAAAATTTATTATCACCAGGAAACACTTTAGTAATTGATCACGGCATGGGATTGTTTACTTCTTATTATCATTTAAATACCATAGATGTTGAAGAAGGAAAAGATGTGAAAAAGGGAGATATTATAGCAACTGTTGGTTCAACAGGATTTTCAACAGGACCTCATCTTCATTATGCAGTTAGTATTTATAACACATATGTAAATACTTATCAAATTATGGGAGGTATAATAGAATAATATTTGTTTAAGTCTTTGTAGAAAAGGTATATAATGATTATAAGTACTAAGGAGGTATTTATGGATTATATAGGATGGTCATGGCTTTTAATAATAGTTGTATGTATTATTATTGAAGCATTAACAATTAGTCTTACAACTACATGGTTTGCCATAGGTGCATTAA
Source organism: Bacillota bacterium (assembly GCA_029239575.1). GTDB lineage: Bacteria > Bacillota > Clostridia > Tissierellales > Sedimentibacteraceae > Sedimentibacter. The sequence goes on along the minus strand of JARBUP010000048.1, from coordinate 832 downwards.
TTGCATGGTTTGTTAGTTTAATAGGATTAAGTTTGCAAACTCAAATAATAATTTTTTTATTAGTGTCCATAATTTGTTTAATTTTTACAAGACCAATTGCTATAAAAAAATTAAAGATAGGTAAAGCTAAAACGGATTTAGATCTTTTAATTGGAAAATGTGTTAAAGTAAAATCTACTATAAACAATTTAAACAATGAAGGTACAGTTGTGGTAAATGGATTAGAATGGACAGCAAGGTCATTTAATGATGAAATAATAGAAAAAGATGAAATAGTTTGCGTAAGAGAAATAAAAGGTGTAAAATTGATAGTAGAATTAAAAAAATAATTTGGAGGAAATAAATAATGGATGGATTTATTGTTATACTCATAATAATAATAATACTTATAGCTACAAATATAAGAGTAGTGCCTCAAGCACATGCATATGTAATTGAGAGACTAGGTGCTTATCAAACAACATGGGGAGTTGGTATTCATGTAAAACTTCCTCTTATAGACAAAGTGGGTAAAAAAATATCTTTAAAAGAACAAGTTGTGGATTTTCCACCTCAACCGGTTATTACAAAGGATAATGTAACAATGCAAATTGATACAGTTTTATTTTTTCAAATAACTGACCCTAAATCTTATACATATGGCGTTGAGCATCCAATATCTGCAATAGATTTTTTAACTGCAACAACTCTTAGAAATATTATAGGAGATTTGGAACTTGATGAAACTTTAACGTCAAGAGAAATAATAAATACAAGAATGCGAGTTGTTTTAGATGAAGCAACTGATCCATGGGGAATAAAAATTAACAGAGTGGAAGTTAAAAACATATTA
>JARBUP010000341.1 GCA_029239575.1 Bacillota bacterium | reverse complement strand
GTAAAAAAATTAGAGTTTCACAAAATGAGTATAAATTAATTAATAAAAATAAAAAGTATATGATAATGTATGTTTGGAATAAGAGTTATCCTGACATAGGTAATTTAAAAATAATAGAACCGATAATAGAATGAAAAAAAACACGCATGAATATAGACAGTTGTGAGGTATTGAAAAAATTTATAATAAGGAGAAATGGAAAAATGCAGTATATAGTTTTAGCTTATGATGGCGCCGATGAAAAAGCAACAGATAGAAGATTAACAGTAAGAGATGAACATTTAAAATCAGTAGAAAGAAGATTTAAAACTGGAGAGCACATGTATGGGGCAGCTATTCTTGATGATTCTGGAAAAATGGTAGGCTCAATGATGGTGGTTAACTATTCTTCAAGTGAAGATTTGAATAAGTGGCTAAAGGACGAACCTTATGTAGTTGGGGGTGTGTGGCAGAAAATAGAAATAAAACCTTGCAAAGTTGCACCTATCTTTATGGAACTTTATAATTGAATAAGTTCGTAATTTTCTTATTTATTTCAACGTCAATAACTAAAAGTTTAATCCTATATGGATTGATGATAAAACAATTGAATATAATGATACATTAAGTGAAGGTAGAATAATTTATAAAAAGTATAATTATTAGCGTAGCTTAATCTATTATTTTGATTTCAGAGTATACTATCTAAGATAAATGCATGTAATTTTTATTAAATTAAATTACATGCATTTTTGTTTCAAATATGGTTGAAAAACATTGCGAAAACGACTGTATAAATAGAATTTGCAACATTAAATTCGTTATAATTAATTTATCTTTTTTTATTAGTGGTCATGTACACTTCTTCTTTTTGGCTGGAAAAGAAACATAAATCTTTCTACACCGTTAGTTCTTGGGGTTAAATTGATATCATATGAAGAATCAATATTAGGATATATTTGAATATAATATATATAAAAATCATAATATCCTTCCTTAGAAATTTTCGCTGAATAAAAATCATTACTACCCATTAACTCATTTAATACCAGTAATTCAATATGAACTATTCCGTTATTATCTGTATGAGGTTCTACTAACGTTATACCCTCTGCACCTTCATTATAAATACCTGAATATGAAATTTTAGCAATGCTAATTAAAGCATTTGGTATAGGTATATTTCTATTATCCATTACTCTAATTTCTAAAAAACCAGTCTCATGTTTATTTAATTTATTATGACTTATTGAAGATTTCATTTTTATAAATTCCTTTCATCAATATTATATTCCATTATATGTAAAAAAATTATTATTGCTTATTCATTTACTATATTTCAAAAATATGGTACGCTATTGATAATATCATAGAAGGAGGAACTCGTTATGAAGAAATTGTCTTTTTTGTTAGCTATCATTGCATTAATGACTTTTTTTGCGTCATGTACCACTAAAGAATATGATAGTTTTCAAGAACTTAATAATGGTTCAAGTTTAAAGCGAAGTAATATAACTTATTCTTTTTATAGTGCTTTGCCAAGTGATTCGCTTAAAGGGAAGCAGATAGGAATAGTAGATGGTGACAAAAAGTATAAAGTTTTTGAGGTTAAAGATTTTTCATCCGATGAATGGATTATAGTATATTACGATGTAATAATGTCGGTTTATAGTTTATATAAAGCAGATACAGTAGACGAAATTCCTGGCGAATTGAAATAATATAACCATATATTCTGAATTATAATGTTCATTTTTCATAAATGTGTATGGGTGTATTGGTTATATAAAGGTAAATGTATTGAAATTATAATATTTTGGTAAGTTTCTTGAAAACTATTTTAAAAATAAATTTGGCTTTAATGGATTTAAAAATTTTATATTTTTAAATCTTTGAATAAATTGGGACGGACCTTTGATATACAAAGTCCCGTCTCTTTAATTTTATTATTGAGCAGTATTTACAAATCTTAATTCCCTGTAAACTTCAACCACTTTGTTCCAAGTTTCTTTATTAACCCTTCCTGTTGGCGGAAGTCCGTAAAGTTTTTGAAATTCCAAAACCGCAGTTTCAGTTTGCGTGTCAAATATATTATTAGGGGTTATTCTAGGAATTGATGGCTTTAAAGTAGATATAAAATTTAAATACTGCTCTAATATATATACAAAGGTATTATTTTGTCCTCTGACTAACTCAAGCTCAGGAAATATTATTCTTGGTAAATATATTGAAGAAGGAGGCAATGTATTTAATATGCTTAATACAGTTGAATTTAAAGCATTTGATGTTTGCTCATCAATAATTCCTGTTTGGTTTAAATTCATAGTTTTTTGAAATTCTATTAATGCTTCACGTGTTTTCGGATCTAAAACACCATTTATATCAACATCAGGAATAGTTGGATAGTATGCTGAAATAATATTTAAGAAAAACTGTAAAATTTGAATATAAGTATTAGGCTGTAATGTAGCTTCTTCAGGTATACTTCCTATATATAAACCAGTAGATGCCAGCTCTGCAAGTTTGTTTACCGCATTAAATATTCTTCTTAATTCGTACCATGTACCTTTGTCAATAATTCCTGTTGCAGGCAAATTGAATATTTCTTGAAATTTTATTACAGTAGATTCCATAAAAGGACCAAAATATGCATCATCAGGTTGCTGAGGAATTGCAGGGTAATTTAAACCTACTCTGTTTAACATAATTTGAGCTATTTGAACATAAGGGCCTGTATCGCCAAACTTTAAGTCACCGGGGAATGTTCCTTCATCAATTCCAACAGGAGCATTTGTTACTATTAATACATCGTCTCCATAGTAATATTTTAGTATTTCAATTGGAGCATATCCCTGATTAGCTAAATCTACTGAACCCCATTGATACATGCCATCACACTGTGATATACGGCCATCACAAAATTGTGCAAACAAAGGTTCAATTCTTCCTTCTCTTGTAATATATTCATCAAATATTTCATTAACAAGTTCAGAAATGTTATCAAAGATTCCCCTGTCCGGTACAAAAGCTTGGTCATAAGCTGTAGAATTTGTTATATCAAAATTATAGCCT
>JARBUP010000340.1 GCA_029239575.1 Bacillota bacterium | reverse complement strand
TTTTTAATATTTATAATTTTATTCTTAAATTGGAATGTAATTTTTCAAGAAGGAAATCCATTACCACTTATAAAAGGAATTGTTCAGTTAAACAAAGAGTCCTTTGTAAAAATTAACGAAGACCCTGTAACATACATGACTAAAGCAGGAAATAAAAATGATTTATTTAATTATATTGAAAAAGAAAATGAAGTTAAATTTAAAGAACAAATGGGTTCGGGGCATTTATTTGAAAGTGTTGATAAAAATTTAATGCTTGTATCAAAACAATATACAAAATTTTATCAAGTTTGGTATGAGTCAATTCACTCAAAGGACAATGAAAATAAAAAGGAAATTGAAAATTTAGTTATAGAGTTTGGTAAAAAATTAAAAAATGTTTCTTTATTAGCACCAAAAGATGTTTTATATCAAAGCATGGATGAAAATTATGCGAAATATATAACAGATGACCTGCTACAAAAATGGAAATCTGATCCTCAAAACGCACTAGGTAAATTAGTTTCAAGCCCTTGGCCTGAACGCATTGACATAAAAGGTATTGAAAAAATAAATGAATCAGAATATATTGTAAAAGGTTTTATTATTGAATTAACCAGTAATGAAATTGAATACGGAGGTATAGCTGCAAAAAGACCTGTTGAACTAAACGTTATTAATTCAGATAACAAATGGGTTATAAGCGGAGCAAAAGTCGGTGAATATGTAGATATTAATACGCAATAATTATAAATATAGGGGAGAAATTATGGGCAAAAAAGATAAAGTTAAATTAACTAAAGAAAAAAAAGAAATAATGGTTGAAAAAATTAAAAAATATTATTTTGATGAAAGAGATGAAGCAATAGGGGATTTAGCTGCAGGAATATTTTTAGATTTTATTATAAATGATTTAGCTATAGAATTCTATAATCAGGGTGTTTATGATTCCTTTCTTTATATGAATGACAGATGTGAAGATTTATTATCCATACAAAAATAGTTTTGGTGTAGCATTACTGTTCGAAGTGAAGAAGCATTAAAATGTTCAAATAATAAGATTCTTCGCTAACGCTCAGAATGACAAATACTTATTAGGATATAATAAAAATATAAAAAAATATTAAATATAATATAAAAATATTAATGTTTCACGCATAATGAAATATTAATATTTTTTTATTGACTTTTTTAAATAAATAGTGTACTATTTAACTATGATACTAATACAATGTACAGTGAGGTGATAATTTGGAGTTTAATAATAATATACCGATTTATATGCAAGTGATCCATAGAATTAAACAAGATATTGTAACAGGAAAATTAAAACAAGGAGATAAGCTTCCTTCATCAAGGGATTATTCCTATGAACTTGGAATTAATTTTAATACAGTTGCAAGAGTTTATAAGGAGTTGGAGATGGAAGATATAGTTTTTACAAAAAGAGGACTAGGGACATTTATTACTGAATCAAGCGAAAAAGTAGAAAGTATAAGACATGAAATGGCAAAAGAATTAATTGATAATTATATATCCGGCATGAAACAATTAGGATTTATGCGAAATGATATGATTGAATTTGTAAAAGAAAATAAATATAATTCAAATGAAGGGAATATGAAAAATGAATGAAACTTTGAAATTAAATAATTTAACTAAAAAATATTATAATAAAGTAGCTCTTCAAAATGTAAATTTAACATTTGAAAGAGGCAAAATATATGGGCTTTTAGGCCCTAATGGAAGCGGAAAAACTACTTTAATGAAAATAATAGCAGGACTTCACAAACAAACATCGGGTGAAATACTTATAAATGATAAGCCTTTATCTTTTGAAACTAAAGCATTTGTATCATATTTGCCAACGGATAATTTTTTGTATGATTCTTTTAAAGTAAAAGATATTATTAAATTTTATTCAGACATGTATTCAGATTTTAATAAAGATTTTGCATTAGAAGTTTTACAAAATAATGTTGATATAGAATTAAAAGTATCAAAGCTTTCTTCTGGAATGATCGGAAAGTTAAAAGTTGCTTTATCTTTATCAAGAAATGCTGATATTTACTTATTGGATGAACCATTAAACGGAGTGGATGTTTTAGCAAGAGATGCCATAATGGATTTAATTGTTAAAGCGTATAATGAAAATAAGATTATTATAATTTCAAGCCATTTAGTGAGCGAAACTGAAAAAATATTTGATTCTGCAATATTTATAAAAGATGGCAATATAGAATTAAATGGAGATGCTGAAGAACTTAGACAATCATATGGCAAATCCATAGAAAATATTTATAAGGAGATTTATAACCATGCTTAATATAATAAAATATGAATTTTTAAGAAAATATAAATTACTTTTAATGACAATTGTGTCAGCTATAATTATAAACATTATTGCTATAGCTAATGCAGAAGCAGAAGGCAGCGCTATGTTCTTAGGATTATTTCCTTTTGCTATGATTTTATTATATATTGTTGATGTTATTAAAATGTATAGTGAAGATTTAAATAAAAAAAGTGGCTATATGTTATTTATGACACCTAACAGTGGTTATAAAATAATTGTGTCAAAAGTTATAACTGCTATTTTAGAAGGATTTTCTATTCTATTATTATATTTTATATTTATAGTTATAAATGGCTATTATATTATAGTTGTAACAAAAGCTGATATAAACTACAATGAGGTTTTGAATGCAATAAATATGTTTTTAAATGGAAGTTTCGGATTTAATTTAGGTCATATATTTGTTTTATTAATTGCATTTATAATTTTTATTATTAGTTTTATTATGACTGCATACATGTCAATTACCATAAGAAAAAGTATTTTTTCAGAAACTAAATTCGGAGGTTTCTTAAGTTTCATAATATTTATTGCATTAAATTCATTTGGATCATATGCATCTGGCAAAATATTAAATATTTTTTCTCCATATTATAATAATAACTTTACAATTATAGAAAATAGAATTTCTGTTGAAGAATTAGTTTTAGCTTTAATGCCTATAATTGTTTTATCCATTATAGAATCAGTTATAATGATAATTGGTTCAGGATATCTTTT
>JARBUP010000047.1 GCA_029239575.1 Bacillota bacterium | reverse complement strand
AAAATAGGACCTTTAAAAATATTGTTGGATGGTTCATTAGGTGCAAGAACGGCAGCATTAAATCAACCATATTCGGATTGTCCATCAGCAGAGGGTATAGTTACTTTAACACAGGAAGAATTAGATGAAATAGTAGACTTAGCTCATAAAAACAATATGCAATTAGCTATTCATGCCATAGGGGACAGAACTATGTACATGGCTTTTAACAGTATTGAAAAATTAATAAAAGAAAATGTAAAAGAAAACTACCGCCATGGCATAGTACATTGTCAAATAACTGATGAATATTTATTGAATAAATTTAAAGAACTAGATGTAATAGCTTATATTCAGCCAATATTCTTAGATTATGATTGGCATATAGTAAAAGACAGGGTTGGAGAAAAAAGGGAAAAAACATCATATAATTGGAAAAGCCTCATAAATAAAGGTGTAAAAACAGCAAATGGTTCAGATGCACCTGTGGAAACATTTAATGTACTTAAAGGAATATACGAAGCAGTAACAAGAAAAGATTTATATGGACTTCCTGAGGGTGGATGGCTGCCTGACCAAAAGCTTACAGTAAAAGAAGCAGTGTACGGATATACAATGGGAGGGGCTTATGCATCCTTTGAAGAAAATATAAAAGGTTCCATAGAAAAAGGAAAATTAGCAGATTTAGTAGTTTTATCAGAAGATATATTTTCAATAAATGAAGACATGATAAAAAATGTAAATGTTGAAATGACTGTATTTAATGGAAAAATAGTGCATGAAATATAATAGATGAGTACTACAATTTTAACATTAAGAAGTGAGATTTATATAGCAATGGGTGTAGCCATGGGGACGTTTTGTCTGGTTTGCTAAGTAAAAAAAATAATATCAAGGAGTACATGGAAAATAAAGTATTAGCTGTTGTAGACAAAAGAGAAGTAATAAAACAAGAACAACAAGAATAACAGGAAAGAGCATATAAAAACAAAAATGTAGAACTTAGAAACAGATATATGGTAGAATATAAATAATTAATAAATAAATATACTCGTTAAGTAAATTTCTTAGCGAGTATATTTTACATATTAATTAGATTATTTTAATACAATTATGCTTTGTGTAAAGTGGTATAAGGATAGATTGGAACTTCAAAATTTACAGATATTTAATCAAGTTATTACATAAAAATTTCTGAACTGGATTTACTGCGATGAAGTATAATTTCCAACTTTCCGTCATCAATATTTATGGATGCGTCATCAATCATCATGCCCAACAAAGCAAGCTCGGAACCTACATCGCTTTCACCTGTAAGCTCCCAATAACACTCTTCCATTTCTTCATGCTTAGGGCAATTTAGAAGCTTAACAAATTTTTCGATTTTTTTATCATGGCCACCGTTGTAATTGCCTATACCGGTAATCTCATATTCATCATTGTTTTCTAATATATTAACATTAATATTTGTTGAATTGATAGAAAATAGAAAAATTATAAGTTCATCTACAATTTTTACTATTCTTTTTTTGTTATGTTTCATGAGGTTTTCTCGTCCTTTCTAAAAACTTCTATAATGGGCACTAATACAGCAGCAACTAAACCTCCTGCAAAACCATTGTTATAAAGGTTTAATCCACCATGTAAAGTTCCTACGTTTAAGACTACTGAGGAATGAATAAAACCGGCTAAAATACCGTATTTCCATCCAAAAGTTCCAGCTATGGGGGCTAATGTTGTACCAAACAGAGCTGCAAGCTGTATGGCAGGGTCATTTATGCTCCATATTTTTGTTAAACTTCCTAAAGCAACACCTATAAAAATAGGTGTTATGTTTTTCGCATGCTTCCCAAAAGCGCCAAAGCCAATGAGTGTGAATATACCTCCAACAGTTGGACCGTTTAGTTGTCCGTTAATTAGTAATATATAAGTGATGCCTATGAGTCCATTAATTCCCATATTAATCAAAGTAACTCCAAAGCCTTCGAGAAAAACAAAGTCAGTAACAAGTCTTCCAGAATAGGTAAAAATATTAGTAAAATTTTTAAAACTTTTATCATTGAAATAGTATCCCGTTATTATCATAGAAACAGATATAAGCACTAAATATATCCCCAATTCCATATTATATTCAGTTGTCCATATAAGTACAGTAGGAGTTTTAAAGCCATATGATCTTAGTAAGGAAACTAATATTGTTCCCATAAGACCTGCAGTAAAGCCTACGTTGTATAAATTATAACCTTGGTGGACTCTAACCAAAAAAATAGACAGGGGTTGAAGAAAAAAACCTATCCCAATTCCGATAAAGACACCAAATAATATATCTAAAAACACTGGAAAGCCAAAGCCATAGATGACCTGTGTCACTGTAGGAGCCATGCTTGTTCCGAAAAGAGCAATATAAATATATTTTGAAAAACTATCCTTTTGAAGCTTGGAAAATAAAAAAACTCCAATTATAATGGGCCAGACATTCAATAGATTTTTTCCGAAAAATGAAAATCCAGCCATTAAAAATACTGCAGCAATAGAAGTTCCATTTATGTTTATTTTTAATTTATACAGCAGTAAAATGGAAATCAAAGTTAATAGCCCAGAATTAATAAATGCTGCTCCTATTCCGCCAACACCAATATAGTCTGTAATGAGTAAATCTGGTTCAATAAAAATTTTGTATAAACCATTTATAATATTCATTGGCTTATCTAATATAAATCCATAAATAATCAATGAAAAAGCATACATGGTTAATACTACGTACTTAATTCGATTCTTATCATCTGTATTGTTTGAATTGCTAGTTTTTATATGCTTAATCATATACCTGCCTTCTATTGTTAGATTTATTTTTATAGTAATTGATTAATAAGTATTTATATATTATAAAAAACTATAAAACTTGTCAATAGACACAGTAAATATATATTAAGGTTGCCTTTTTATTTTTTATGAAAAATTAATAGTAGATCAAACGCAAATTGAATATTGATAATTACCATTTTTTGTGCTATCATAATTTTATTAAATTTGAGTTTGCGGATATGGCGGAATTGGCAGACGCGCACGGTTCAGGTCCGTGTGGGGCAACCTGTGCAGGTTCAAGTCCTGTTATCCGTACTGAATTTTCAGTAGTTACAGCGATTTCTTAACCGAGGTCGCTGTTTTCTTACGTACACGGTTAAGTTAGTAAAAAATCGAAGAACAATCTAAGGAGAAAATCAACATGTTAGAAAAATACTTAAAAGAACAATTTAATATATCATTAAACGACAAAATTAAATGTAACAATTACAAAAAGGAATACACTGTAGCTCAAGTAATAGACATTATACAGAAAAAAGGTACAGAACGAAATATTGTTAAGACGATTAAACAATTGGTAAAAGATGGTATATTGCCAGAAAAAGAAGACGTGTTTGCTTATTTTGAAGGTATGATGGAGGGCTTATTGCTTTAAACGAATATTAAAAGAGATGTAAAAAATAAAGAAACTGAATTTAAAAATGTAGCAGTTTCCTAAATGGAATCCGCTGCATTTTTAAATTGAATTGAATAAGTAAAATAAATATAAATCATTTTATACTGCAAAATTTATTTGCTTAGTGCAAAATCATTTTGCAATACAATAAGATACAAATACCTAAGTTTATTGAAATATGTTAAATATTATTATATTATAATAAAATTATAAGAATTAATCTTGTAATACCAATATAACTATAAAAATAAATATATCAGTATAAAGTGGCATTGAATTTGCTTGTAATTATGTGAACGTATTGTTGAAAACATTTATCTTTTCATTAATTTTGATGGAAAACATATTTAAGAGTTAATAAAATATTACTGATAGATGTTTTGTTGTGTATGATAAATAATTGTAAATTCTTTTTTATCTAAATATAAGGGTTAATAAATTGAAAGGAGAACAAATATTGAGAAAAGAAAAAGATTATCAATATATTGGTAAAGAGTTATCAAATGATATGTCGTATGGCAAAGTTACAGGTAATGTTAAGTATTGCGGTGATATGCAATCCATAGGTATGCTGCACATGAAACTTAAACCAAGTACAATTGCTCATGGGTATATTAAGAATATAGATATTTCTGAAGCAGAAAGCGTTGAAGGAGTAAAAGCAGTATACACATATTTAAATACTCCGGATACTGAATTTGACAGAGGGCGTGTTGCAAATTATGAAAATGTTCCTTATCAGGAAAAACTATTTAACAGGCATATTCGTTTTATGGGTGAAAGAGTTGCTGGAGTAGTTGCTGTTTCTGAAGAAATTGCTGATTATGCATGCCAAAAAATCAAAGTAGAATATGAAGAGTTACCGACAGCTATTACAGTTGAAGATGCTTTAAAAGTTGATGCAGTTAAAATACATAAAGAAGGAAATATCTGTGTTGTACCTGAAATAAATTATGGAGATTATGATGGATGTGTTGCAGAAAATTATCACAAAAGCAAAACTCATATGGGACGTATTACGCACTTAACAATGGAAACACATGCTTCGAGGGCACTTTTTGAAAAATCAACTGGCAAGCTGATTATTTGGTCACCATGCCAGACAGCATTTGGAATAAGAAGTACCATTGCAGATTTTTTCAATATGCCATATTCTAAAGTGCGTGTTATTAAAGCTGTTATGGGTGGTTCTTTTGGATGTAAACAAGAAACAATACTTGAACCATTGACTGCTTATGCTGCAATACATTTGAAGGCAGATGTAAAGCTTGTTTTTACACGTGAAGAACAAATAATTAATACCATGCTTAAACATAATGCCGATATTACTGTAGAAAGTAAAATACATAAAGATGGAATAATTGAAGGGCTGAGTGTATCTGCAGTTTTAGATAGCGGTGCTTATCAAACCATTACTCCAAGCTATACAAGCACAATGGGAGGAAAACTCGGCAAAGTATATAGATTGTCAAATCTTCATTATGATGGGAAATCAGTATGCACCAATACACCTATTAATGGAAGTTTTAGAAGTTGGGGCTCATGTGAAATAGCATTAGCATTGGAAAATCATTTAAATTTAGTTGCAGAAGAAATGAAAATTGACCCCATAGAATTAAGACTTAAAAATGTTAAAAATGAATATGAAATGGATATTATTAAAAAAGTTCCTATAGGCAATGCACATTTTAAAAAATGTCTCATTCAAGGAAGGGATGCTTTTGAGTGGGAAAAAAGAAAAAAAGAATGTGAAGAGAAGAATAAAAGTGTAAGATATCGTTATGGTATTGGAATGGCAGTATCTTCACATACCAGTTCATTTTATCCTTACATGGTAGATATGGCAAATGCTGCTATACACTTGCAGGAAGATGGAAGTTTAATAGTCAATGTAGGCATCCATGATCATGGATGCGGAACTGTATTGGCAATGAAGAAAATTGCTGCAGAAGTAATGGAAATGGATATCGAGCTCATAGAACTTGGAGAGGTAGATACAGAAGTAAGTCTTTATGATTATGGATGTTATGCAAGCAGAACTGTTTATTGCCTTGGAAATGCAGTGAAACACTGTTGTGAAAAATTGTTGGTAAAAGCAAGGACTGTTGCATCAATTGCTTTACAATGTAATGATCGTCATCTTATATATGAGGATGGAGTTTTTTATAAAGAAAATAATCCTAAGTTAAGAATTGATTTAAAAGGTGTTTCAAAATATTGCATTACAGTTATGGGAGAAGATGTTTATGAAACATACTCTTACAATGCAAGTGAAGGACCAGGAGTTCCAGCTGCTCATTTTACAGAAGTTGAAGTTGATACTTTTACAGGTATGGTACGTGTTGTAGATTGTCTGTCCGTGCATGATATAGGAAAAGCTATAAATCCTGAAATATGCAGAGGACAAGTAGGTAGCGGAATTCAGCAGGGTATTGGAATTGCTTTGTGTGAGGATATCAAAATTCATCCTAAAACAGGGAAAACCCTTATAGACAATTTGAAGAACTATGAGGTTACAAACGCATTTGACATGCCGGATTATAAAACTATTTTTATAGAAGAAGAGGAAGAAAATGGGCCTTTTGGCGCGAAATCCATTGGAGAAGTTGTAGTAGTTCCAGTTGCTCCTGCTATTGTTGCTGCTGTAAATCATGCACTTGGAACAAAACTTACAGAAGCACCATTGACACCGTCTGTTATTTTAGAAGCATTATATGAGGAGAATTAATATGAAACTTAATTTTATTTTAAACGGAGAAAATATGAATATAGATGTACCTGGCGAACGCAGGCTCCTTGATTTTATAAGAGAGGACCTTCATCTTACAGGTACTAAAGAAGGATGTAGCGTAGGAGAATGTGGTGCATGTACAGTTATTCTTAATAATAAAGCAATTCATTCATGTATGACAGTTGTAGGACAACTTGAAGGAGGAGAACTTATAACTATTGAAGGGTTGGAGAAAAACGGAGAATTGGATGCAATTCAAAAATCTTTTATTAAGAAAAGTGCCATTCAATGTGGGTTCTGTACATCTGGAATGGTGATGACAGCAAAAGCTTTACTTTTTTCTAATCCGCATCCTACTGATGAAGAAATTAAAAAAGCAATATCAGGTAATCTCTGCCGTTGTTCTGGATATAAAGAAATAAAAGAAAGTATTAAGGATGCAGCTTACAATAGCAATAAGGAGGAATCATAATGTCTGTTGAACATGTTAATTATTTGCAGCCTAAAACTTTGCAAGAATTACAGAAAGGTCTTAAAAGTTTGACAGAAAAGTCTGCTTTGTTGGCTGGAGGAACAGATTTAATGGTATCTATTCGAGAAAAAAAGCCGCAAATTGATACTTATCTTAGTTTATGTAATATAAATGAAATGAAGAGTATTACTGAAATAGATGGTTGGATTCGAATAGGTGCAATGGTTACACACACAGAAGCAGCTTTAAATAATAAAATTAAAACTTTTTTTAGTGCATTATCTATGGCATGTGATCATGTAGGTTCTCCTCAGATTCGAAATAAAGGAACAATAGGTGGCAATATTATGAATGCTAATCCAGCTGGGGATGTGCTACCTTGTATCATGTTGTTCAATGGAGAATTTGAAATATTTAATTCTGAAGGTTCGTTAAGAAGAATCAGTGTAAATGAGTTTTTATCTGAATCAGGAAAGACAACTTTAAATAAGAATGAATTATTAATGGCAATTTGGCTTCCTATTAAGCCGGATAAAAAAAGCTGTTTTGTTAAATTAGGAAGCCGAACAGAAGTTACAATTGCTCAAATATCTTTTTGTTTATCATGGAAAAGAATAAATGATGAATACTTAGATATTGAAGCATATATTGGAGCTATTGATAATAAACCTTTAAAAATAGATGAAATAAATGAAATTTTGGGTAACAGACCTTTTGAAACAGAAAGTCTTGATGCTCTTTCAACTTTCCTTTCAAATAAAATACGAGATATTAGAATAAATCGTAAACGTGAATCTAAACTTAAAATATATGAACATGAGAAACTGTATAAAGAACGTGCAGTTAAAGGTGTTGTATATGATGCTATATCATTTATGAAATATTAAATTATTTGTGAAAAATAATATAGTAAATTTTTATAATAGTAAAAAACTCTTTAAAAGCAGGTTTCCTAAAATGGATACCTGCTTTTAAAATTAAATATTATATTCTCATTTGATTGAATTATGTTCGTGTAATGTTATCTTAATTTCAATCAATGCAAAATAATTTTGCATCATGCAAAATTATTTAGCGTTAATGTATAATTTATAGAAAGTTTTGTTATAAAAAATGATGTGCAATTAATGAAAAAAATGAGATTTAAATGATAGAGAGCTAAAATTACAACATAATTACCTTATAAACATATTACTTAATAAAGTGGCATTGTATTTGCTAATAATTATATATAACATTGGAAGGGGAATTTGCTCATAAGCAGATTATTATAGATAAAATGAAAAACATAATATTAGGAAATAAAGTCAGTATTAAAGATGTTGTAAATGTATCAAGATATAATTATTGTGTAGAATTTTCAGAAGAATATATTAACAGAGTTAATAAGTGTAGAAAATACGTAGATAAATTCAGCAAGGAAGGACAAGCGATTTATGGAATAACTACAGGCCTTGGAGATAATTGCAATAAATTCATAAATGAAAATGATAGGGAAATTGTCCAAAGAAATACTATATTATCACATGCATGTTCTGTTGGTGAACCTTTAGAAAAAGAATGCGTTAGAGCAATGATGTTTGTAATGCTGGTCCATTTTGGAACAGGTTATACAGGAATTAAAATTGAAACATTAAATTTAATAAAAAATTTGTTAAATAATGATGTAACTCCATTTGTACCTCGTCATGGATCTGTTGGATATTTATGTTTAGAGGCTCATATAGGTGAAGTTTTGATTGGTGAAGGAAAAGTTTATTATAAAAATGAACTTTTATGCAGTAAAGAAGTTTACCAAAAATTAAATTTAATGCCAATTTCACTTTCATCTAAAGAAGGTTTAACCATTGTTTCAGGAACGACATCAGTTACTGCAATTACATCATTAGCTTTATATGACGCAATTTCTATAGCAAAGATTAGTGATATATCCGGTTCTTTAACATTAGAAGTTCTTAAAGGAACACTTATGGCCATGGACGATAGATTAATGCAAGTAAGACCACATGAAGACCAAAGATACACAGCTGATAATATCAGAAATATTTTATCCGATAGTGAAATAATTGAGAAGTATAAAGGAAGCAAAGTACAAGATGCGTTGTCAATAAGATGTATGCCACAGCTGCATGGTGCAGTAAAAAAAATAATTAAGGATTGTTTAAAGACATTAGAAATTGAACTTAATTCTTCAGTAGACAATCCATTAATATTTGATGGTGATAACAATGATGGTATAGCTCTAATGGGATGCAATGCTGATGGTTCATATGTTGGAATGTCAGCAGATACTTTAGCTATAGCAATAACTAATTTATCAAAAATGTCTGAGAGGAGAATTGATAGGTTGGTAAATAGACATGTAAGTGATTTGCCTGCATTTTTAAATAAAGAACCAGGGTTGAATAACGGTTTGATGATAGTACAATATTCAGCTGCAGGAATTTTAGGTGAGATGAGGATTGCATCACACCCTGCAACAATAGATAATATTACTACATGTGCAAATCAAGAAGATTATGTAAGTATGGGATATAATGCAGCTTTAAAATCTTATGAATGTGTTGGATTGTCTAAATATATATTTGCTATTGAATTAATATGCGCAGCTCAAGCATTAGATTTTTATGATGATTTAAAACCGTCAAGTGCTACAAAAAAAGTGTATGATACCATAAGGCAAATTGTTCCTTTTATAGCAACAGATGTTAGCCTTCATCCTTTTATAGAAGATGTGGCAGTACTTATTAAAAATGAAAAAATTGTGGATTGTGTTGAGCAAATTATAGGAAAGCTGCATTTTTAATATTATATTTCATAGGAGGCTTAAAATGGATGTATTAACTGTTAAGAATGTTAAAAATATTAAAACCGTAGTTATTACAGATTGCTTACTATCGTTAGAGCAATTTATTGCTATAGTGAAATATAAAGCAGAAATTTTGTTTAGTGAAGAATTTACCTTGAATGTAATGAATAGCAGAAACATTATAAATAGATTTTTAAAAGAAGAAAGATTAATTTATGGCGTTACTACAGGGTTTGGTGAAAATGTAAGATATACGGTTTCTGCAAAAGATGCTGTAAATTTACAAAAAAATATAGTCAGATCCCATGCTTGTGCTGTAGGTAATCCTTTAGATAATGAACAGGTAAGAGCAATTTTACTTATGATGATTTTAAATACAGGCAAAGGATGTTCTGGTATTTCATTAAATACATTAGAGTTAATAAAGCAATTTTTAAATAATGATATTATTCCTTTTACACCTGGAGAAGGTTCTGTAGGATACCTTGGAGTAGAAGCACATATAGCTCTTACTTTTATGGGTGAAGGATATATTTTGAAGGATAATGTTAAAATTCCATCCTTGGATGTCTTAAAAGAATATAATTTAAAACCTGTGGAATTTGGATGTAAAGAAGGGCTATCTCTTCTTAATGGAACTATGACGGTTACTGCATTAGCACTATTAGCACTTTATGAAATGATAGTTACTATGAAAAATATTGAAATTGCTGGATCTTTAGTATATGAAGCGCTTAGAGCTACTATAAAAGCTCTTGATCCTCGAATTCACAATGCAAAAAAACATAGTGAACAAATATCATCAGCAGAAAATATGCTTAAAATGCTAAAGGATAGTGAAATAAGTCAAAAACATATAAATGATAAAGTTCAGGATGCTTACGTTTTAAGAGCAATGCCTCAAATAAACGGAGCCTGTAAAAAATTGATTAAAGAAGCTTATGAAGTAATTATGAACGAAATGCATTCTTCAAGCGATAATCCAGAATTATTTAGTGAAAATAATATAGATGAAGCATTAATGTGTGGTAACTTTGACGGTTCATTTGTAGGTTCCCATTCGGATATGTTGTGCATAGCTGCATCAATTATAGGAAACTTAGTGGAACGCTGCATAGATAGAATGGTGAACAGGAATTTAAATGATGGATTGCCTGCATTTTTAGTGGCTAAACCAGGATTGAATAATGGCTATATGATTCCTCAATATACAGCTGCAGGTCTGTTAGGAGAAATTAAGGTTCTTTCTAATCCGTCAACAATTGATAGTATATCCACATGTGCAAATCAGGAGGACCCGGTATCAATGGGATATTTTGCAGCAAAAAAAGCTTTAATTGTAGCTAAAAAACTTCAATACATGGTATCAATAGAATTCATGATAAGTTTACAAGCTATTGATTTATTAAAGCCATTGAAACAATCTTCTGTAACGGAAAAAGTGCATGATTTTATAAGAAAAAACGTGCCTATGTTAAATGAAGATAGATATATTTACCCTGATATTGAGTATATTCTAAAACAAATTCAAGAAATGACAATTATAAATATAGTAGAAAATGAAATTGGAGAGTTAAAATTTTAAATATTTGTAATATTAAAATTTGTGAGTAACATCTGTTAATTTGATTAGAACATAAATCTGATAATAATAAAAACTTTCAACGCAGTTTGCTTTGAAAGTTTTTTAATTTAAACAATAATACCATATTTTTTTATTCTATATTGCAAACTTTGTCTTTTAATTCCAAGAGAATTAGCAGTTTTAGATATATTAAAGCCATGATGATCTAAAACTTTTTTTAGAATGTCACTTTCATAACTATCCATTATGCATTGAAGATGCTTTTTAGATATGTCGTTATAGTTATAATCGCTGTAATCAATTGATTTTTCATTATATTCTTTATAACAGTTTGTTATGTATTTAGGTAAATGTGAAATATTCCATGAGTTGCCTTCTATAACGTTAAGAGCATATTCAACAACATGATATAATTCTCTTACATTACCCGGCCATTTGTAATCTTTTAATATTTCTATTACTGATTCATCAATATGACTAACATTTTTAAAATATTTATGAATATTTTGCTTAAGGCAATTTTTTATAAGAATTTCTATATCATCAATTCTATTTTTAAGTGGTGGAATTTCTATTATAACTGTTGATAATCTATAAAATAAATCCTTCCTTAATAAATTTTCACTTGTTATTTTATAAGGATCTTCATTGCAAGATGATATAAACCTTACATTTATATGAATGTCTTTTTCTCCGCCTACTCTTCTAAAACTGTTTTCTTGTATTACTCTAAGAATTTTAGATTGCATACCTAAACTCATTGAATTTAATTCGTCAAGAAATAAAGTTCCACCATTTACTTCTTCTAAAAGTCCAGCACGGTCAACGCTACCTGTAAAAGCTCCTTTAGTAGTTCCAAATAACATACTTTCTATTAATGTTTCAGGTACAGCAGCACAATTTATTGCCAAAAATTTTTTATCTTTTCTCCCACTATCTTCATGTATGCTTTGAGCAAACATTTCTTTACCGGTACCAGTTTCTCCATATATTAAAATATTGCAGTCTTGAATTGAAACTTTTTTAGATAATTCGATAGCTTCAAGCAATGATTTGTTTTTACCTATTATATCTGAAAAATGGTATTTATTATCCTTTGATTTATTTTCAAAAGATATGCTTTGTTCGAGCATTGTTTTTTTAATGATTTCTAACTTTTCTATGTTTGCACCAATAACGTTTACATCTTGGTCAAAAGAAATTGCCCCAACAAGTTCCTTGTCATCAAAAATAGGATATGCCGTATTTACACTAGTTATATTAATGCCATTTCTTAATTTAAAATTATCAAATCTATTAATAACTGGTGCTTGTGTTCTTAGAGTAGTTAGAACAGTACTATAAGAATTATTTAAATCATATAAATCTTCAAGGTGCTTACCAGCTATTTCTTCATCATCAGAAATTGAAGAAATCCTTTTGCTCGCTTTATTAATATAAACAACGCACGAATTTTTGTCATATATTTGAATACCGTCATTCATTCTATCAAAACTTTGCTCATATAAATATTCTTTATAGTCTTTTCTTTTTAAAATTATAAAAGTTTCATTATGAGATGTCTTTAATTTATCATAAATAAAACATTCATCTTTCCAAAATAAAGTTTCAGCATTGATATTAATATCTGAAATTGATTCTAAACTTTTGTTTATATATGTATCCCATGTATCTTTGTATACTTTTTTTAATTGTTCGTTTTTCCAATCTATAGACAGAATGTGGTCATGTTCATTTAATATTATTACTATATCAGTTAATTTCATGTTTCTCACTTCCTATGTTATAATTGATGAGCCTTATATTTTTTAATATAATACATTTTAATATAATACATGAAAATATACAATACTTATTAAAATTTCAACATGCAAAATAATTTTGCTAAATGCAATATTTATTTGCAGCAGAAAGCAATATAAATTCATTTTATATATATGAAAAGTAATTAAATTAATGAAATTCATGTAAGTTGAAAAATAATTTATTAGAATTTCAACATTAATATTAGTATTAATAAAATTCATAATTAAGTGGCATTATTTTTGCTTATATTGTAATTAATTGATAAAGAAATATATATTTGATAATTTTTTATCAACAGTGAAAACAATTGCAGAAACATTGCGTATATACGTTTAAATGTTAACAGCATAAAGAGATACAAGCT
>JARBUP010000339.1 GCA_029239575.1 Bacillota bacterium | reverse complement strand
ATTCGCTTCCTCTTATGCGGATGAATTTCCAGCCCAGGCGTTCTAAAATTGCCTGTCTTTTCATATCCTCTATTATTTTATCTTCTCCTGAGTGATAGCTGTCACCGTCACATTCTATAGCTATTTTCTTTTCACCCGAGATGGCTACTATATCAATTCGATATGAACCTACTTCCCATTGTTGTTTTATGTTGTAGCCTTTTGCAATTAATTTTCTGCAAACTTGTTTTTCAAATTCGGATTCTGCTTGTTTATCTGAATTTTCAATTAGCTGATTAAACGCTTTTGGATTATTTACATATTCAAGCAAATCTCGTCTCATATCACCATTTTTTAAATCATTATATATATCTAAGGAATGAACAACCCACAATTGGTCCCTGGCTCTGCTGATTGCAACATTGTATCTTTGTTTTGTTGATTTATCAGCACCTTCTCCAGTTAATCTCAGTGGTCCTTCTCCTTCTTTGTTATCAACTAATGAAATGAAAATTACATCTCTTTCATCACCTTGGAACTGTGAAGCATTACCACACATAATGGCTCTTTGCTCATAATTCTTTAAATTCATTTTCTGGATTGCTGTTTCATTTATTAGCTTTGCTTGTTCATCTCCAAGTAGTGATATGGCTCCAAAAGTTTTTCCATCATATTCTGGCTGTTCCATACACGCCATCATTAAAGCAACTATATTTTCTGATTCTACTTTATTAATTTTGCGTTCCCTGCTTCCATCAACTCTAAAAGCAATAGTTGGAGGTTTTAAGTTTGAACTGCTTTCATCACGAAGAGGTCTAATTTTATGATTGTAGGAAAGTTTGTTGCTGTATCCAATAATATCTGGCACACTTCTAAAATGTTCCTTGAGCATGATGCTTGAAAATGTGGTGCTTGCTATATCATAAATAGAAGTTTTCAAATCAAACAAGTGATAAATTGGGCTAATTCCTTTAATGTACATATCTTGAACAGCAATAACTTTATCTTGATCAACTCCAACTGCTAATGGACTTACTTGTTCATTATCCCCTACAATTATTATTTTTTTAGCAAGATAAATAATAGGAAGAGCTGAAATATCAGATTGACTTGCTTCATCAATTATTAATACATCAAATTTATTTGTTTTAGGATCAAGGCTTTCAAGAGCTTTGTTTATTGTCATAACCCAAGCCGGTACTGCTGTTTGGCATTTAGACATCAGCGCTTTTGCTTGTTTTAATAATCTTGGTCCATTTTTAGTTTTCTTTCCTATTTTTCTTACTGTGAGTTTCCATCCTTTTAGTGCTTGCTGTTTTTCTATATCATTTTCAACTCGAGATAATAACTGATACCAACCTTTTGCTTCTGCTAACTTTGCTGTTTTATCTTTTAATTCTGAATTAAGTTCAACTGATTTTTTTAGCAGTTGTTCAAACGGTTCTGCAATTATCTCTGATATGATACCTGATAGTTGTTTCCATTTCCAAGCTCCCTCCACATTTTCAGGAACTTCTTTTTCTCCATGAATTCCGATGCGGTTTTCAATATTTACTGCCCAATCAGGTGCATATTCTTTAATTTTATTTAAAATACTCTTTCGTTCATTTAAATAATGATATTTTGTATATAGAGTTTTATAAATGCTGTAATTCATTTCATATTCCTCTATATTTTCTTCAAGCAATGATTGAATTAATTTAAAACAAACTTCGGAACCTTTTAAATTTGCAGACTCTAAAACAAATTTTGTGTTATTTAATTGTTTAGTTATTTCATTATTTTTAATATAAATTATTTCTATGGCTTCAATGTATAATGGTAAAATTTTAGTTATAAAGTTAATTTTATCCTTCAATTCGTCAAGTTCTGTGTTATACTCCACAATAGGGAATACTGCTTCTTTGTTAATACCTACTAATTCTAAACCTTTTGTAATAGGGCTTATTACATTTTCATACCAATATAAATGTTTTTTTATTTTATCATATCTTTTTAAACATGTTCTTTCAGGCTCAGTTCCAAATTCAGTAAAGCTTGGCCCTCCACTTTTAGAAACTAATTCTTCCCAAAGTATTCCCAATGATTTTCGTTTTTCCTGTAAAATTATATAATTCAATATTACACTGCAATCTTCTTTACTGTTTATTTTAATATCATTAATACTTGTTTTTTCTAAAACTTCTCCCCAAGTTTTGTGGAAAAACAAATCTAATTTAGATATTTTTTTACCTTTTTCAAAATGGTCGCTTAAATTATTTAAAATATCTTTTAGTTCAGTGATATTGATATTTTCGTCAACAAATACTTTTTTACCTATTACAGTTCCAATAGAATTTGCAGCATAATTAGATGTATCCTCTATTTTGTCAAGAAGCTGAATCCAAACATCTTTAAAACCTCCACCCCTCATTCCATCAAGGATTGTTTTTATGAGCCAATCATCAATTAAATCCATGTTATTGACTAACGATTTTAAATTTTCTAATTCACTACAATTTAAATTGTTAACAAGATTTTTTTTATTAACAGTTATATGATTGTTTTCTAAACTTAATCCACAGTTCGAACTAAGCTGTGCACTAATTTCACATATCCTTTCTTTAAACTCGCATATTTTAGAGATACAAATTTTAAAATCAAATGGAGTTAAAATTAAGTCCGTGCTGGGTAAATCATACTTAAGTTCTATTTCTTCAAATGAATTTATTAATTCATTTGTTTGATATAAGATATCTAATTCGCCTTGACTAACTGGCAATGATTTATATAATTCTACTGAACCAGGTATAAAAGAAAGATCCTTAGCAAATTGATTTACAAATGTTGCAGCTTCAGTAACAGAATATCCTTTACCGTCCAATACAATGGATTGGTACTCTTTAAACTTTATGCTTGTGATTTTATTTCTTGTTTCTGTTAATTCATTTAATATTTTGTTTCGTTCTAATTTAAGTTTGTTTACAGTTTCAGTTAATTCTAAAGTGGAATGACTTGATATTATTTCAGAAATTCCATCAATGGACCTTTCCATATCTTTGTTAGTGTCATCTAATAATGAAACACAAAGGCTTTGCAA
>JARBUP010000338.1 GCA_029239575.1 Bacillota bacterium | reverse complement strand
TTCCCTTCTTTTAAGGCTGCATATATAACCTCCACACACCATCCAAAAAATGCGTATATAAAAAAGTACAAATATATCTTAATAATCATTTTTGTCTCCCACCTTTATCAATCTCATGTAATTAAACAAGAAGTATTAATCTTCTTGATAAATTATATGATGCAAAACCATCCAATAATTATATTCTCAAAATACCATATATTTCTTAATTTAATATAAATATTCACAAAAATAATATTATTCAGGCGTTATTCTAACATAGGTAATTAAAAAAACTTTGATGTTACACATTCTTCTTAACACTCTGTCCTGTTTCTTCCTGAATTTTTTGCTTCATATAATTTTTTATCAGCTTTGTCAATAAGCTCAATTATGCCATCACGATATTCGCTTGAAATTCCAACACTAATAGTAACACTATAACCAGTTCCAAAGTCATATTCTTCAACACTCTTTCTTATTCTTTCACAAACTAAAAATGCACCTTCTTGATTAGTATTTGGAAATATAGCCAGAAACTCCTCTCCGCCATATCTTCCTATTGAATCCATTTCCCTTAAGCTTTCTGCAGCTATTTTTGCTACTTCCTTAATGACTTTATCCCCGAATGTATGCCCCATTGTATCATTAATTCCTGAACAAAATGATAATAAAATATATAGAACAATTTATCAGATTAACCCTAGACAATTCTTAAAATAAAAACTCAATCCACAATAATAAATATTCATGGATTGAGTGAGCCTAATTACTTAAGCATTGAGCTGTTGTTTAAAATTTGTGTGTTGTATAGAAAAAGCACATCCTGATCTTGTGAAAAATCTATATAGTCTCCTAATAAATCAGTTGATATATATCTTAAATCAATTAAAGTGACTTTGGAATATCCTTCAAGCATTAACGGAGCTATACTGCTTCCAAAAGAATCTCGAAACAATAACAGTTCCTTATTATTTTTACATTCTTCATTGTAAATTGTAATCAATGGTTTAGCACCAGATAGAAAAACATCATAGGAATCCATGCCGTTGAATAAATCTGTTGCATACACCATGCTAAAAGTATTTGTTTCGTAATCTAAAACAACAGAATTTTCTATTATTTTATTAGTTAAATAAATCATAGTATCCGGCTCTAATCTAAAAGCTGCCTGACCATAATAGGATCCATAGAACGGATAAAGCTTATGCTCTGAATATATAGGATTAGAAGCTCTTGCCTCGCTTCCTAATTCATATAACAGCAAATCAGCGATTTTTATAATTTTTTCCTGTCTCCAGTGAATATCAGTCTTGTAGTAATCGTCAATAGTTAATGACTCAAACAAATTTATATATTTCATGTTTTGTGTGTTTTGTTTCATAATTTCCAGCATTCTGTCATAATTTATTGCTAAATAGCCATTTTGTGCAGCAATAAAATAACTCTTATCCGGTATTATTGCATAATTGACATTTTTACCTATGAGGTATTTTTCATATACTTCATTAAGTTTTTCAGCAGCATTAATCACGGATCTTTCGTCTAGCTCATATTGCATTTTCTCAATGATTCCGTTTATTATATAAATATTGTTATTGTCCTTTTGATTAAACAAATAATATTTTGTTAATGCTTTTAACTCTCTAAAAGTATCACGAAATAAAAACTGATCTAAAGAATACTTTTCATACTCATCAAACAATTCACCCCTAAAAAGTTTATATGCAGAAAAATTGGGGATTGATATAAGTCTGCGTCTTTCACTATAAGAAAGCTCATTGTCGGGTATTACAATATTTGCTAGCATAAAACCGCAAATTATCATGATAAAGCTGACAGACACTATTATATTTTTTATATTATTTTTCATGCTGCAACCTCACTATCTAAAATCTAAAATATAAAAACGGATTAAAAGAGCCATCGACCAAATAACCAGTAATAAGCAAAAGCAATAATATCTGTACTATAGGTTCTAAAATATTTAAAATGTATTCTCCTTTTTTATAGCACTTTAGCTTCTTTATTACTTTTACAGATAATGGAGTAGCTCCAACAGCCGCAATAATAAGTGTTAATCCATAGCTGCTTATATAATAATCAGTTACTGCATTTGAGAAAGGTATATTTAAAATACCAAGCATTCCCTTAATATATTCAATACACTCAATCATATTATTTGTATTAAATATTACAAAGCTGATTGACAAAAAGAATAGGGTGTAAATATGCCCAACAATTGAAGGTAATTTTTTTAAAAATTCAGTTAGAAACACTTTTTCTAGAACTAAGAAAATCCCAAAGTATAATCCCCATATAATGAAGTTCCAATTAGCACCATGCCAAAAACCAGTTAAAAACCATACAACAATTATATTTCTAATCCACTTAACTGTGCCTACACGATTTCCACCCATGGGAATATACAAATAATCTCTAAACCACGTACCAAGGGAAATGTGCCATCTCCTCCAAAATTCAGAAATGCTTTTAGAAATAAAAGGATAATTAAAGTTTTCAAGAAAATGGAAACCAAAAATACGTCCTAATCCTATAGCCATGTCGCTGTAACCTGAAAAATCATAATAAATTTGAAGCATAAATGCTACTGATGCAATCCAATAAAATAAAATTGAGCTTTCATTTAAATTAGAAAAAACTTGACCAAGCTCCCCCAACGAATTAGCAATCAGCACTTTTTTAGACAATCCTATAACAAATCGATTAACACCATAAGCAAAATTTGCAAATGTATGATTACGCTGCGAAAGTTCTTCCTCCACTGTAGCATACCTAACTATAGGTCCTGCTATAAGCTGTGGAAACAATGATACATAAGCTGCAAAACTAAAGAAATTCTTTTGAACTTTAGCAGTGCCGTAATAAACATCAATGGTATAGGATAAAATCTGAAAAGTATAAAAACTAATTCCAATTGGCAAAACTATCTTTAATGGTGCTATTTTTAAATCGAATAACCAATTTATATTTTCAATTAGAAAATCTGCATATTTGAAATAAAACAAGATGCCTATGCTGAAAATAATGGAGCAGATAAGCGGTAATTTCGCATATCTG